>JBNGDZ010000110.1:0-1241 GCA_049975765.1 Armatimonadota bacterium | reverse complement strand
GGAGGGGATGCGGCACACGGAGCTGCCCGTCTTCTCGGTGCAGTATCATCCGGAGGCCGGGCCCGGCCCGCACGACTCGCACTACCTGTTCGACATCTTCATCGACCACATGAAAGAGGCGAGCACTCGCCGATGACAATTCACCCGCCTCCGGGCGGGTTCTTTTCTGCCCGGAGGCATGGGGTGAGGGGCGAATCGCAGCCACCTGGATCTGACCGCTGACCGCCGACAGCTGGCCACTGACACCAGATAGCTCGCCGAGGAGGATGCATGCCGAGGCGCGACGACCTGCACAAGATCATGATCATCGGCTCCGGGCCGATCGTCATCGGGCAGGCCTGCGAGTTCGACTACTCGGGGACCCAGGCGTGCAAGGCCCTTATGGAGGAGGGCTACGAGGTCGCCCTGGTCAACTCCAATCCCGCCACGATCATGACCGACCCCGAGATGGCCTCCCGCACCTACGTGGAGCCGATCACCACCGAGACGGTGGCGCGGATCATCGACCGGGACAGGCCCGACGCGCTGCTGCCCACGCTCGGGGGCCAGACGGGCCTGAACGTGGCCCTGGAGCTGGCCGAGAGCGGGGTGCTGTCGCGGCATAACGTGGAGCTGATCGGCGCCACGCGCAAGGCCATCAAGAAGGCCGAGGATCGGGAGCTTTTCAAGGACGTGATGAGCGCCGCCGGCCTCGTGATGCCCGAGAGCGGCACGGCCACCGACCTGCGCGAGGCCCGCAAGCTCATCGACCGCATCGGGCTGCCGGTGGTGGTGCGGCCGTCCGCGACGCTGGGCGGGATCGGCGGCGGGACCATCACCACGCCCGACGAGATCGACGAGATCGTGCTGCGCGGCATCGAGGCCAGCCCGATGAACGAGGTGCTGGTCGAGCAGTCGGTCATCGGCTGGAAGGAGATCGAGTACGAGGTGATGCGCGACACCGCCGACAACGTGGTGGTGGTCTGCGCCATCGAGAACTTCGACCCCATGGGGGTGCACACCGGGGACTCCATCACGGTCGCGCCCACCCAGACTCTCAGCCAGCCGGAGTACCAGCTCCTGCGTGACATGTCGATCAAGTGCATCCGCGAGGTGGGCGTGGACACGGGGGGCAGCAACATCCAGTTCGCCGTCCATCCCGAGACCGGCGAGGTCGTGCTCATCGAGATGAACCCTCGGGTGAGCCGCTCGTCGGCGCTGGCCTCCAAGGCCACCGGCTTCCCCATCGCCAAGATCGCGGC
>JBNGDZ010000109.1:4143-11294 GCA_049975765.1 Armatimonadota bacterium | reverse complement strand
TCTCGTTCCCCAACGGCGCCACGGAGGGTCCGCAACTTCATGCCGCCGACGCCCGCCCGGGCATTCGCACGTGGTTCGAGGAGGCCGGCGTGCTCATCGGCCGGCCCGCCGACGGGGGCCCGTGCCGCATGGGAGTGGCCCTCAAGGGCGGGCACAACGCCGAGCATCACAACCACAATGACGTCGGCTCCTACGTGGTGGTGGTCGAGGACCGGGCTGTGCTGCTCGACCCCGGCTCCGAGGTCTACACCGCCCGCACCTTCAGCAACCGCCGCTACGAGAGCAAGCTGCTGAACTCCTACGGCCACCCCGTCCCGGTGGTCGCCGGAGAGCTTCAGCGCACCGGCCGCGAGGCTGCCGCCGAGGTGCTGGAGGCCGAGTTCACCGAGGATGGCGATCGCCTGATGCTCGATCTCGCCGCGGCGTACGACGTTCCGGCACTGCAGACGCTGCAGCGGACCTTTGAGTACGCGCGGGGCGATGAGTGCTCCCTCACCGTCACCGATCGCGTGGAGTTCGCCGAGCCGAGCGAGTTCGAGGTGCCGCTGATCACCGATGGCGACTGGCTGCAGCGCGATGAGAGGACGCTCGTGGCCTGGGAGGTCGATCGCGCGGTGCAGGTGCAGATCAGCACTGATGGCGCCGACTTCACGTTTCAGGCCGATGAGATCCACGAGGAGGCCAGGGCGCAGCCCACCCGCATCGCGATTCGCCTTACCGAGCCCGTCCGGTCCGCGACGGTGAGCGCGACGATCACCGCCCTCGAGGACCTGGGCACGGGGGAGGAGGGCATGCTCGCCAACGGTGGCTTCGAGTACCGCTCCTGGGCCTGGTCGATCCCCGATGACGGCATCGCCGAGGTCACCGACGAGATGGCCGCGGCCGGCGAGCGCTCCCTGCGCATCGCCGATGAGTCCGATGGGGCCGGCTCCAACGTCACCTCCGCCCGCATGAGCGTGGATGCTCCCGGCCGCTACAGGCTCAGCGGCCAGGTCTACCACGTCTCCGGCGAGGGCATCGGCCTCTACGTGCGCGCCTACGACACCGAGGGGGCGATGCTCAACCCCAGGGACGAGCGCGGCTACATCGCCCCTATCGGCAGCCTCTCGGGCGAGGCGGGCCGGTGGGAGGACTTCGAGTTCGAGTTCGAGATCCCCGAGGGCGCCGTCGCCATCGACCTGTGGATCCACAGCTACAACGCGGCGACTGTTGAGGCCTTCCTGGATGAGCTGACGATTGCGCCGACGGCCGAAGAGTGAGGGAGGGGCCGACCATGAGCGACGCCCTGCGCGATGAGCTGCTCGCCGAGATGCGCTCCGTGCAGACCGTTGACTGCCACTCGCACACCGCGCTGCGGAGCGAGTACTACCGCGCCGGGCCCCGGTCGCTGTTCACGCTGATGTCATACTTCGAGCGGACTATCGGCAGCGTGACCGGCGGCGAGTCAGGGGAGCTCTACGACGGCTGCGAGACGGACGAGCAGCGCTGGGAGCGCCTCCAGCCGGTCCTGCAGAAGGCCCGCAACATCTCCTACTGGCGCCACCACATCGTCACCTACCAGGAGCTGTTCGGCCTCGAGGATGACGACCTCACCGACGACACCTGGCGCGCGGTGAACGACGCCATCCGCGAGCGCTCCGCCGACCCCGACTGGTACCACCACGTCACCGTCGAGGTCTGCAACCTGCGCACGCAGGTGCGTAACATCCCCTGGTTCGAGGACTGGGAGCCGGAGTACTTCACCGCGGTCCTGCGCATGGAGCCGGCGCTGGAGCTGTGCCAGGAAGAGCCCCGGCAGCGCCTGGAGCAGCACCTGGATCGCGCGATCACCGACCTGCGGTCGTGCAAAAACGCTCTCGGCGAGCTTGCTGAGCAGTACCAGCAGCGCGGGGCGGTGGGCATCAAACTCGCGCACGCCTACCGCCGGACGCTGCACTCCGAGCCCGTCAGCGCCGTGACCGCGTCCGCGATCTTCGACCGGGCCCTGCGTGGTAAGCGGCCGTCCCCGGCGGAGGTCAAGCAGTTCGAGGACCACATCATCTTCTTCCTGGCGGCTCTGTGCACGGATATGGGCCTGATCTTCGACATCCACACCGGCGTGCAGGGCAACTGGGGGCGCGTGCCCGACTCCGACCCGCTGCTGCTCATCCCGCTGATCCACGCCCATCGCTCCACGCGGTTCAACCTCTACCACGCCGGCTACCCCTACAGCCGGGAGATCGGGATGCTTGCCAAGCACGCGCCGAACGTGTGGCTGAACATGGCGTGGACGTATCTGGTCACCATGGAGGGCAGCCGCCAGTCCCTGAGTGAGTGGATCGACCTGGTCCCCGGCTATCGCCTGCTGGGCTTCGGGAGCGATGTGGGCTGGCCGGAGCTGATCCGCGGGCACCTGGTCATGGCGCAGTCCTGCATCGCCGACGTGCTGGGGGCGAAGGTCGAGCGCGACTTCCTCAGCCGCGACGCCGCCCTGGACCTCGCCCGCGTGATGATGCATGACAATCCGGTGAGCTTCTACAATCTGTGACGCGCAGCTTCAGCCGGCGGGCGCTCTCTGCAGGAGAACGCTCTGGCACGCCGAACTCACTCACGCCGGGATGAGGCGTGATAGCGCTAACAGCTCGGTCATGGGTGGTGCTGATGATGGCTGAGGACCGGACCGTGATGCAGAGCTTCGCCACGCCCGCCAACCTTCTCACCTTCTCACGCCTGATTCTGCTGCCGGTGGTCATCTACGGCCTGGTCACGGAGCTTCACTGGCTAACTGTGGGGGCCATGGTCCTTGGGTGGCTGACGGATCTCGTTGACGGCAGGGTCGCGCGCATGATGAACCAGGGCGGCAGCAAGTTCGGCAAGGCCCTTGACAGCACCATCGACTTCACGCTCATCTACGGTCTGTTCATCGCCTTCTACGCGGCGGGGAGGCTGGCGACCTATCAGTTCGCCTTCCTCTACCTGGCGATGCTCTCGATCCTGACGCTGCAGATGTTCCTGGGGGGAACCGGCCACGGCGAGGAGGTCGCGACGACCACCTTCGGCAAGCCCACCGGCGCCCTGCAGTACGCCTACCTGCTGCTGCTGGTCGCGCTGGAGGTCCCGGCCGTCGGCGAGAGCCCGGTCATGCAGACCGTGCACATGGTCTACTTCTGGATCGTCGCCGCGTCGATCACCCTCAACACCATCGAGATCGCACTGCTGCTGCGTCGCATGGGCCGGGAGCCCATGCCCGCGGAGCCAGCGACGTAGCCCGTCCCAGAGCCGGCATCATCATGGCGGGTGCTAGCACAGTGGTCGAAGAGATGACGCTGCCGTTCGCGAACCTGCCGCCAGGCTTCGACGGCGCCACCATTGCCGTCCTCTCCGACCTGCACGCCGACGTAAGACGGGGCGGTGCAGACGGAGTGCGCCGCGTCGTGGAGGCCGCCAACAGCCTGGAGCCCGACCTCATCGTCCTCCTCGGAGACACGATCCATCGCCCCGAGCGGGCCGGCGACTACCTGCCCTTACTCTCGGGGCTGGAGGCTCGTCACGGCGTCTGGGCCTGCCTGGGCAACCACGAGCACGGCTTCGTGTGGTTCTCCAGGTACCTGGGAGAGACCCCGGGTCCCTCGCCCGACGAGTGGCGGGCCATATACGCCCGGGTGGGTATCGAGCTGCTCGTCAACGAGGCCAGGCCGCTCCAGCATCGGGGATCGCGCCTGTGGCTGGTGGGGATCGATGATGCCTACAGCCACCACGATGATCTGCCGGGCGCTCTGCGCGACGCGCGCTCGGACGAGTTCTGCCTCGGGATCACACACCACCCGGACGTGGTGGACCACCCTCGCATCGGGGAGCTGGACCTGCTGTTGGCCGGGCACACCCACGGGGGACAGGTGCATGTGCCCCTACTGGGGCCGGTGCACGTGTCCTGCCGGAGGCCGCGGGAGCGAACCGCCGGGATTGTGCGCACTAACGGGACCGTGATGTACGTCACGCGCGGCGTGGGTGAGGCAATACCCATCAGGATCGGCTGCCCTCGCGAGCTTCCGGCGATCACGCTGAGGAGCGACGGCTCGGTGGGCACGGAGGCCACCGACGTCCGCTGACGCTCAGGAGCGCGCGTTGCCAGGGGAAGGCGCAGATCAGGGTATCGACCGCGACGGAGGTGAGCCGGATGGAGACTCTCGCGGCGCTCGATCGCCAGATGCTGTTCGCGCTGAACCACCTGGGCCCGGAGACCTTCACGCGGGAACTGGTCGTCCGCGTCATCGCCACCGGACTCATGTACGTGCTGCTCGGGGCCACTCTGTACGTTGGGCTGAGAAAGCCCGGCGGCAGGCAGGTCTTGATCTACGCGCTGGCGAGCGCGCTTCTCGCCGTGTTGGTCGGGAAGATCGTCAATCAGATCGTGGCGCGGGAGAGGCCCTTTGTCGTGTTCCCCGATCAGGTACGACACATTGAGCTGATCGTGCGGCCTGACTCATTCCCCAGCATCCATGCGGTGGGCGCATTTGGGCTGGCCGGCGGCGTGCTCTTTAGCCGATACGCTCGCCTGGGGGCGGCGATGGTGTTGCTGGGCCTCTGCATGGTCGCCGCCCGCGTGGCCGCCGGGGTGCACTGGCCCTCCGATGTTCTGGGCGGCGCGCTGATGGGCGTGACGGTCGCGGCCCTCTGGACGACGCTGCACAGCCGCTACTGGCCGGCGCTGGGTCACCAGCCTGCGGAGGAGGTCGAAGCCGAGTCCTGAGGCCGCTCAACAGCCCCGCTTTCAGGTCTCCTCCAACTGTCCGGGCATCCAGAACCTCGCCCTTGCTGGCGCCATGCGCACGGTCACGGGCGTTCGGGTCCGTATGTCGCCGTCAACCAGCACCGGCGAGGGAGCCGGAGTCTCGACGATTACCTCGGACGCCCGCCAGGTCCTCACTGCAGGATGGGTCAGGTGCGAGCCGCTCAGGACTCTGGGGAAGCTCGCCAGGAAAGCCAGGCGCCCCAGATGCCTCACGAGCACCACGTCGAGCAGCCCGTCGTCGATGAGGGCGCGCGGCGCGATCTGCATGCCGGCGCCGTACGAGCGCCCGTTGGCCACCGCGACCAGCAGCGCGCGGCCCTCCCAGCTCTCGTCATCGACCCGCAGCCGCATCTCCGTCGGCCGATGCCGGACCAGCTCCTGCGCCACGGCCGTCAGGTAGGCTGGGAGGCCGGCCGTCAGCCGCAGCCGTCGGTTCATGCGGGCCGCCACTCGCGCGTCGAATCCCACGCCCACCGCATTGACCGACCAGAGGCGCCCGCCATCCAGCGCCAGCAGGTCGATGTCGGTTGGCTGGCCGCGAAGCGTCTGCTGAGCCGCCACGCCCGGATCGCGGCTCAGGCCGATAGTGCGGCAGAAGTCATTGCCCGTGCCGGCGGGGATCACGCCTCCCGGGATGCCGCTGTCCAGTAGCCCCGCGAGCACCTGCGAGAGAGTCCCGTCGCCGCCGCAGCCGAAGACGGCATCAAAGCCCTCGCCAACGGCCCGGCGTGCCAGCCGCTCCGCGTCCCCGGGCCGCTGGGTCGGTTGCGTCGTGACCTCCCAGCCGCCCCGACGGAGCTGCTTCTCGGCGCTCGCCGCCGCGTCCCCGCCGCTGGAGCGGCCCGCGCGCGGATTGACGATCAGCATAACGCGCATCATAGCTCCCGACCGACGCCGTGACCAGTAGCGCTGGGATAGGGGCCGCACCGACCGCGTTCCAGCTTCGACAGCGCCCCCGCGGCCCCCTGCCGCGACGTTCACCCCCGGGCAGGGAGGGGCGCCTGCGGCGTGGAACTACACACCATGACCTCGGGTTCCGACAGCGGTGGCGCGCGAACCGCTCTGGCCGGCATCCTGTCCCTGTGGTGGCGGGTGTTGCGCATCACGTACCTCCGCTTCGGCTTCGAGGCCGGGACGCTTCGGGCTGCGGCGATCGCATTCTTCGCCATCGTCTACCTGGGGCCGCTGGGGATCCTGCTTGTCAGCGCCGCGCAGGTTCTCCTGGGGGGGAGCGAGGAGGTGCGCACACGGATCGCCGATGCGCTCGCGGCTCTGGGCCCCGATGCCACAGCCATCGTCATGCCCCACGTTATGGACCTGCTGGCCAACCCCAGGGCGCACGTGGCCGGCGTGGTCAGCCTGGTCGTGCTCATATGGTCCGGCATGCACCTGTTCGAGGCGGTTGAGCGGACGCTCACGGGCCTGTGGCCCGGGAGGGTGCTGCGCAGCTACCTGGGGCGGAAGCTGGTGGCGCTGGTCATGATGCTCGTGGCCGGCCTGCTGCTCGGCAGCTTCGCGCTCTTCAGCGCCGCCCTTGCAGCCGCAGGCGGATGGCTGGAGCGGCTCTCCTCCATCGACCCCACCGTCCTCGAGCAGTTGGCGCCACCGTTCCTGCTTGCCTACGGCGTCATCATGTCGTGCGCTGCGTTCGCCATCCTCTACAAGTTCATCCCGGTGCAGCGGGTGCCTAACCGCACGGCCGTGGTTGCGGGCGTTTTCGCGGCCCTTCTGTGGCACGCCGCCTCACCGGCCTTCACCTGGATGCTGCGCGCCTCGCACCGCCAGGGCGCCATCTACGGAGGCCTGGCCGACGTGGTGCTGTTCTCCTTCTGGGCCTTCCTGGGCGCTCAGATACTCGTTCTCGGAGGCCACTTCGCGGTCGCCTACGATCATGTGTTCATGGACCGGCGGCCCCGCGAGGAGGATGAGGAGCTGATCCCATGGCCTGGGCCCCGGCGGGAGGAGGAATGAGGGCCCGCCGCGGCCGTCCCGCGCCGATGTGCCGCGCGCGAGGCGTGTGCGAGAGTCCTACGTAACCTGACCAGCCCTGCGTCCGGCGTCAGGACAGCCTTCTCCAGGGAGGCGTATCGCGATGCAGCTCTTGCTCAAGCTGCTTGCTCGGGCGGCTGTTGGTGTGGGTCTGCTGGGGGTACTGTTCGGGAGCGCCTGGCTGGGGGGATGGTGGTGGCTGGCCTTCGTCTCGATCCTCGCGGTCATCGCCATGAATGAGTACTACACCTCGCTGCGGGTCAAGCAGATCCGACCCGACAGGTACCTGGGCTGGTTGTGCGCGATCCTGATACTGCTCGCCACCCAGCTCGGTGAGGACATCCGTCTCATGGCGGGCCCCGACAGCCACGCCACGCCCTACGGCACACTT
>JBNGDZ010000109.1:0-4133 GCA_049975765.1 Armatimonadota bacterium | reverse complement strand
GGCGGCGGTGGCCGATGTCCTGCAGGTGACTCTCTTCGTGCTGCTGTTCTGCGTGGCCGGCACGCTCATCTCCCAGTTCAAGCTCCGCGAGGGCTCCGCGGTGGTCAACACCGCCACCACGGTCTTCGGCGTGGTCTACGTGGGCGTGCTGTTGTCCTTCGTGCTGCGGATACGCTATCTGGACATCCCTGCGCTCGCCGAAGCTGAAGGGACCAGCGAGCTGGCCGCCCGCCTTGGCGCACTGTTGCTGGTCATCGGCTCCGTCTGGGCCTGCGACAGCGCCGCCTACGTGGGCGGGAACCTGCTGGGCCGCAGGAAGCTGGCGCCGAGGATCAGCCCCGGGAAGACCGTGGAGGGGGCTATCTCCGGCCTGCTGGCCTCTGTGGCCGGCGCCATGCTGATCGGCATCTGGCTGGGCCTTCCGGCCCGGCACTGCCTGGCGCTGGGGGCCATGATGGGCGTGGTCGGCCAGCTCGGGGATCTCGGCAAGTCCGTGCTCAAGCGGGACATCGGGATCAAGGACTTCGGCACCCTCTTCGGCCCTCATGGGGGCGTGCTGGACCGCTTTGACGCCATCCTGGTGTGCATGCCGCTGGTCTACTGGTACTTCTGGTTCTTCTGGATGGGCCGCGGATGATCCGGGCCATCGCGCCGAAGCGCCCTCGGACGCTGCCGGCCAGGCCTGCGCGCGTTGCCGGGCGAGCAATCGACCGAGACAGATGAGAGAGGAGCCGTGGCAATGCCACTGACGATCCTGCCGGTGGTCTTTGAGGGTGTTGACTGGCAGAGCCGAGAGAGGCTGGGGATGGAGCTGCGCCCCACGCCCCTGGAGCGTGCGCAGCGACGGCTTCCCGAGCTCCGCGAGATGGTCGAGGGAACGGAGTGGCTGGACCTCTGCGAGGTCCGCTCGCCCGATCAGGTGGGCCGGCTCGTTGAGACATCGCGCCAGAGCGACCTGGTGGTAGCGCTGGCCTCGGAGTTGCTGGTGGTCAAGACGGCGGCTCGCGCCCTGTCATCGGTGTCGGTGCCGGTGGCCCTCATCGGCGAGGAGAGCTACCCCGGCCCGTTCTTCGCCGACGTGTATGGCGCCCTGAAGGCCGACGGTGTTGACGCCTACCTGGCCCTCGATGCGGCGGATCTGCAGTCGCTGGTGCGGGTGTTGCGCACGCAGAAGCGGCTGGCGGCCACACGCGCGCTCCTGATCGGCGACGGCTACCCCTCCCACTCCCAGGTGTCCAACCCCGGCTCACCCCGCATGGTCGAGGAGGCGCTGGGCGTCGAGATCGTCCAGCGGAGCATCCAGGACCTGCGGGAGCTATGGGAGGCCGGCGACGAGGACCAGGCGCGGGAGCAGGCGCGTGCGTGGCTTGAGGGCGCCAGCGAGTTGGCCGAGGAGGCTCGGCGCGACATCGTCGAGTGCGCGAAGCTCTACCTGGCCATGGATACTATGCTGCAGGACACTGGAGCGAATGCCCTCACGGTGGATTGCCGCTCCTGGGACCTGATGTCGTGCGAGGAGTTCGGTACCTTCTACTCCCCGTGCATGGGTCTGACGCACTTCCGCTGGCGCGGCATCCCGGCCGCGTGCGAGGCGGATCTCTGCGCGCTGCTGGCCATGTGCCTGCTCACTTACGTCTCCGATCGGCCGGCTTTTCTGGGCAACATCGGCCGCGTGCATCGCCAGCGGGGTTCGGTGCAAATCGGTGGACACGCCGCCTGCACCGTGGACATGGAGGGAACCGGCGGCGACCTGGCGGGCTACCGCCTGACCGACTACGGCGGCCGCGGCGGGGTCGCCTCCTACTGCGCCATCGAGGCCGGGCGGCCGGTCACCATCGGAAGATTCGGCAAGAATCTGCACAGCCTGTCCGTGGCGACAGGGGAGACCGTGGCGACGGAGCGCGGCTTTGAAGTGGCTCTCGGCGATGTGGAGGATTTCATGCACCGCTGCCTGGTGGGAGATCACTACATCGTGGTCTACGGGCACCATCTCGGCGTCGTCTCGCGCGTCGCAAAGCGCTTGGGGATCGAGGTGCTTACGCCGCGCACGGGACCCGCCATTTGAAGACACCGACTGCAGCGCCGGCAGGCCCCCACGTGAAGGCTGCTGGAGCGCCGCACTGGCTATGGCGTATCAGCCAGGCCCCCCACGGATCCGCTGCCTGGTGACGACTGGATGCACGCGCCGTGTCATTGGTCAGGCCGGCTGGCGATCGGGCTAGATACTGCTCAGCCGGACCATGCGGGCTATGGGCGCCGTCGATCCTGCAACCCGCCAGCTTCCGACCGCAGAGACGGTGCACTTGCGGCATGCGGCGCGGATCGTGGGGAAGCCCATCCATCACTGCGAACCGCCCTCGTTCCAGTCGAGGATAACAGCCCCGGCCTGGCCGCGATCGGCGATGAGCATCTCGTAGGCCTCCGCAGCGTCGGTGAACTCATAGCGGTGGGTGATGAGATGCTCCACGCCCACCTCGCCGGCGGCCATGAGGTCGAAAAGCAGTTCGGTGTTGCGCGCGGCCGTCCACTGATTGTACCAGGTCTCGCAGGGCGGGTGGGAGCCGTTATGGGCGCCGATGATGGTGTGGCTGGGTGAGTTGACGTAGTCGTGGAAGTCGAACTGCGTCCTCCCGCGAGGGCTTGAGAGGATCACGATGCGGCCCTGGCGGTGCAGCAGGTCCATCTCGCGCGGGATCAGCTCGGCCACGCCGGTGACCTCGAAGATGCAGTCGGCCATTCGCCCGCGGGTGGCCTCAGCGACGGCAGCGCCCACGTCGTCCTCACCCCCCAGCACAAGATCGGCGCCTCCGTCCGTGGCGATGTCGCGGCGCATCCGGGACAGGTCCACGCCCACGACGGGGCGGGCGCCATCGAGGCGCGCAAGCTGAGCCACGAACTGGCCGATCACGCCCAGACCGTAGACCACCACACACTCACCCATCTCCAGCCGCGCGCGGCGAACGCCGTTGAAGGCGATGCGCCCCAGCATCCACAGCGCGGCCTCCTCGTCGGCCACGCCATCCGGGACGCGATGCACGGCGTTGGCCGCGACCGTGACCCATGCGGCGTGCCTGGCGCCCGTGGCCACGCGGTCGCCGACAGAGAAGCCCTCGACCTCGCTGCCGACCTCCTCCACCACACCCACATGGCAGTACCCCGGGCGCATCGGGAAGCGGGTGATCTGATCCCAGCGCGAGCCCTCCGGGAAGTCGGCCATGAGCATGGTCAGCTCAGTGCCGGTGGAGATGGCGGTCTTGGTAGTGCGCAGCAGCAACTCGCGCGGACCGGGCTGAGGCGTCTCGGCGGGCCGCATGGCGACCTGCTGCACGTCGGTGAACACCACTTCGTGGTTCATAAGGCACCTCCGAGATGCCCCGTGTCTGACAGTCTCGCGGCGGGTTGCCTCGCACTGCGTTGCCTCGCAGCGGACCGGCTCAGAGGCGTACCTCCGTGGCTCCCGAGCCGCCCTCGCCGATCTCGGCCAGGGAGAAGTCGCTGACGTAGCGGTGCTTCCGCAGGTACTCGTGCACGCCCTCCCGCAGCGCCCCGGTGCCCTTGCCGTGGATGATGCGCACCTGATCCGCCCCCGCCAGCATCGCATCGTCGAGATACTTCGAGAGCCTGGTGATGGCCTCGTCCACGGTCATGCCGCGCAGGTCGATCTCGTCATCGAAGCTGAGCGATTTTTGTGCCTGCATCCGCCGGTGGATCTCCTGCGCCTCGCGTGAGGGCTGGGTGTGCGCGGGTTCCAGCTCCTCGGCGCGCGTCTCCACGGTCATATTGCCGACCTGAACCTCGACGGCCCCGTCCTCGGAGGCCTGCACGACCTCGCCGTCGCGGCCGAGGGAGGGCACATGGACCCGATCGCCGGCGTGAACCTGGAACGCCTCGGGCTCCGGCTCGCGCTCCTCCTCGACGATCTCCTCCTCGCGCTGGCGCTCTCGCTCCTGGCGCTCGTGGCGAAGCTGCTGCAGGCGCCGCTGGGCATCCCGGCGCATCTCGGCGAGGCGCTGCCGGCCCTCCTCGGTGACCTTTGACTGCCGGGGCTGGCGCTGCAGGCGCGCGATGATGTCCCGGGCCTCGTCCTCGGCCTCGCGGACGATCTCCAGCGCCTCCTCGAAGCCCTCCTCCAG
>JBNGDZ010000108.1:0-11312 GCA_049975765.1 Armatimonadota bacterium | reverse complement strand
ATTCAGGGCCGGACCGGCGGTGTCCTTGAAGGGATCGCCGACGGTGTCGCCGGTCACCGCGGCGGCGTGGGCATCGGAGCCCTTGCCGCCGTAGGCGCCATCCTCGATCACCTTCTTGGCGTTATCCCAGGCGCCACCCGCGTCACAGAGCATCACCGCCATGAGCTGGCCCGTGACGATGATGCCGGCCAGGAAGCCACCGAGGCCCAGCCAGCCGAACCAGGAGCCGACCACGACCGGTGCCAGCACGGCCAGCAGCCCGGGCGCGACGAGCTCCTTGATGGCCGAGGACGTGCAGATGTCCACGACCCTCGCGGACTCGGGCATCGCCTCACCCTCCATCAGGCCCGGGATCTCGCGGAACTGCCGCCGGACCTCGTTGATGATGAAGAACGCGGCGCGGCCGACCGCACGGATGGTCATGGAGCTGAACAGGAAGGGCATCGCCCCACCGATGAGCAGCCCTACGAACACGTAGGGCTCCTCCAGCGGAATGTCGTAGCGGTGCAGAGCGGCCGCATCGACCATCTCCCCCGCGGCTCCGCCGACCTCCGCGGCGGCAACCTTGGACAGGTAGGAGCCGTACAGGGCGATCGCCGCGATGACCGCCGAGGCGATCGCCAGACCCTTCGTGGCGGCCTTGGTGGTGTTGCCCACCGCATCGAGCTGCTCGACCACGGGCATGGCCTCGGGGACGTCAGCCATCTCACAGATGCCCTGGGCGTTGTCCGCCACGGGGCCGTAGGTGTCCATGGAGATGACCACTCCCGTGGTGGTCAGCATGCCCAGACCCACCAGCGAGACGCCGTAGAGAGCGGCGATTGGGTCCTCGACGCCGAACAGGAGCGTCGAGAAGAAGATACAGCCGCAGATCACCAGCAGGGGCCAGACGGTACCCTCCAGCCCCACGCCGAAGCCGGCCAGCAGATTCGTGGCAGCACCGGTCTGCGAGGACTCGGCGATCTCCTGCACCGGCGCATACTGCGCTGACGTATAGTACTCGGTGAGCTTGTAGATGCCCACCGCCAGCACCAGCCCGGCGAAGGTGGCGCCAAACAGGCGGAGATCGTGCGCGTAGAACTGGGCCACGAAGTAGAAGCCGACGGCCGACAGCAGCGCGGACCACACGAAGCCGCGCGTGATGGGGCTCATCGGGTGCTCTTCCTCGTCGCGCATCCTGACGATCTCCGTGCCGATGATCGACGTGATCACGCCGATAGCGCGCACGAGCAGCGGGAAGATGATCCAGATGCGCGCCAGCGAGGGATCGGTGATCGAGTGCGCCAGCGCCAGGATCATGGACGCGACCAGAGTGACCTCGTAGGACTCGAAGATGTCCGCGGCCATCCCGGCGCAGTCGCCCACGTTGTCGCCGACGTTGTCGGCGATCACGGCCGCGTTGCGCGGGTCGTCCTCCGGAATACCGGCCTCGATCTTGCCGACCAGGTCGGCGCCCACGTCGGCGGCCTTCGTGAAGATCCCGCCGCCGACACGCATGAACAGCGCTAGCAGCGAGCCGCCGAAGCCGAAGCCCAGCAGCACCTCGGTCGCGAACTGCTTGTAGATCATGAAGATGATCGTGGCGCCGACCAGGCCCATGGCCACCGTGAACATTCCGGCCACGGCGCCGGAGCGGAAGGCCACCGCCAGTGCGTCCACTATGCTCGTGCGCGCGGCGTTGGCGCACCGGACGTTGCCGCGAACGGCGAGCGTCATCCCCACGAACCCCGTCAGGCCGGAGCAGAAACAGCCGAGCAGGAAGGCCAGACCTCTGCCCAGCCCGAGGTAGGCACCGGAGATCTCCTCACCGCCGGCCATCCAGCCGGTGATCGTGAGGGCGATGAACAGCAAAACCACCAGGAGGATGATGGTGCGGAACTGGCGGTTGAGGTACGCCCCCGCTCCCTCCTGGATCTGCCCGGCGACCTGCTGCATCTTCTCGGTCCCGGGGTCCTTGCGCAGGATCTCACTGCGCAGCATCAGACCGTAGATGATGCCGACCACGGCGGAACCAAGCGTGGCCCACAGCGCTACGGTCTCGAAGGTTGTGAACTGGCCGAACTCTTCCACTGTCATGTTCCTCCCAGCATGAAAGCCTGTCCACGCGGACAGGCTGGCTGTGGCACACAGTACGGGCCTCTGAGGGTGGATGCATCAGAGCCGAGGCTGTGCCTGACGTTGCGAAGGTTCCCCGCTATTGTAACCACTCGCGCCCGCGCAGGCAAGGCCGCCATCAGTGTGAGTGTGATGGCGGGGTGGCGGAGACTCACCTCCGCCGGCCTTTGGCGCGCGCCGCCGCTATGCCGTCCGGAGCGGCGGGGCTTCAGACCCGCCGGCCGTTGTCGTGAGCCGTGCCGTCACGCCGTGCGGAGCGGCGGGCTTCCCAGCCCGCCCGGCCGGTGGCGCCGGTCTCCATGCCCCTACCAACGGCGTCGGGCTGGAAGCCCCACCTGCGCGACATGCTAACGGCCGTGACGCTGCACAGTACGCGAGCTTCCGCGACTGAGCACTGCTGGTGCTGGGGCGGGGGCGCCTAGCCCGCGCGAGCCACCGACCTCTCGGGTTCGCACCCTCAGTGTCCCCGCACGAGCGCTCATGCCACGCCGGACAGGTCGGCGATGATGACCAGGAGGCCCACCACCCAGCAGTAGGCGGCGAACCACTTCAGGTTCCGGCTCTGCACCGCCCCGATCACCAGCCTGATGGCCACGTAACCGGTGACCGCCGCCACCAGCCCGCACAGGGCGTAGAGGCCCAGCGCCCCCGCCGCCTGTTCGCCGACCAGGTCCCGCAGCTTGAAGACGGTCCCCGCCAGGATCGCGGGCACCGACATCAGGAAGGCGAATCGTGCCGACCACTCGCGTTCGAGACCCACGCCCAGGCCCGCGGCGATGGTGGCCCCCGACCGGGAGATCCCCGGCGTGATGGCCGCGAGCTGCGCGAAGCCCACCAGCAGAGCGTCCAGCGCAGTCGTCTGCCGGTCCGACTTCTCCCGCCGCCCCAGGCGCTCTGAGGTGATCAGCGCGGTACCGGTCACCAGCAGCGCGGCGCCGACCGTCCACGGCGTGTTCAGCAGCCGCTCCACGTCATCCTCAAAGAGCAGCCCCAGCGCCGCCGGAAGCGTCGCAACGATCAGCAGAATCAGCAGGCGCCTGCCCCACCCGCATACCTCCCCCTCAGCAGGCTCCCGGCGCGGCCGGAAGACGTCGCGCACGATCTCCGCCAGGTCGCCCCAGTAGTAGGCCACCACCGCCACCAGCGTGCCGAAGTGCACCCAGATAACGAACTCCAGCGGCAGCTCCCCCTCCTGGCCGTTGAGCCCGAACAGCCAGTGCCCAAGCGCCAGATGCCCCGAGCTGGAGACGGGGAGAAACTCCGTAAGGCCCTGGATGACCGCCAGAGCGAGCGCCTCAAGCGTCCCCATCGTCGCCCTCATCCCTGTCGGTCTGACCCGTCTCGCCCGCCCCGGCCTCCGGTGCAAGCTCCCCCTCGATCTCCGCCTCCGCCGGCTGCATGGTGAGCTGGGCCGGAGGCGGCTGCTGGCCCTCCCGGGCGCGGCTGCGGCCCAGCAGCTCGTCCAGTTCCCGGCTGTGACCCTCGTCGCTCATGTAGGCCCGGTAGTGGATGTAGGCAACGCGCGCCGCGGCGAGGGCCGGAACGGCGATGAAGACGCCGATCATGCCGAAGAACTCCGCGCCCACAAGCAGTGCCAGGATCACCGCGACCGGGTGCAGCTTCGCCCCCTCGCTCATCAGCCTCGGGGCCAGAACGCGGTCGGTGACCACCTGGATCGCGCCGTAGACGAGCACGATGACAAGCGTGCGGCTCAGCCCCACGGTGAGCAGCGAGATGGCGGTGATCATGACCACGGCCACTACCCCGCCCACCACCGGCACCATGTTCGCCACGCCCGCCAGGATACCGAAGGTGAGGTAGACGCGGACCCCGGCGAAGTAGAGCGTCAGGGCGGTGGCCACACCGGTGATGACCGAGATAAGCATCACTGTCTTGACGTAGCCCTGGATGACCTCGTCGGTGTCCTGCACCATCCGGTGATACCGGCTCCGGGCGTCCGGGGGAACGACGTGCATCGCCATGCCCTTTCGAAGGGACGTGGCGTCGGTCAGGAAGTAGTAGGCGAAGACCGGGACGATGAGCAGGGCGATCAGGTAGGCGCCGCTGGAGAGCACCGAGCCGATGAGGTTGATCTGCCACTCCAGGACCGCGCCGCCCCACTCCTCCACCTTGGTGCGCAGCGTCTCCGCCAGGCTCGTGCCGGTGAACTGCTGCTGGAGCGCCTCGACCTCGCGCGCCGCCTGCGAGCGATAGGGCTCCGGGAGGTTGCTTAGCAGCTCGTCGATGAACGAGTTGATCTGCCCCGCCAAGTCCTCCTGAGCCCACTTCGAGACGGTCCTGAGGAGGTTGCCCACCTCCTCCGCCAGCGGCGTCACGATCACCGCCATCAGCGCCAGCAGCAGGACGGTGAAGGCCATGATGGCGATCAGGGCCGCGAGGCGGCGCCGGACCCGCCGCCGCTTCGGCCAGGGGACCCGCATGAGCAGATCAACCGCCGGAAGCAAAAAGTAGCTCAGCGCCACCGCCAGGATCAGCAGGATGAGGGTGTCGCGCGCCCGGACGAGAAGGTAGTTGACGGTGGCCGGCAGCCTGAAGACGGCGTAGAAGATGATGGCGACGAGGATCGCCAGGAAGATGATACGCCGGTTCGGCCAGCGATCCACGGCACTCTCGCCGCCGGACGCGTCAGCCATCGTCCTCCCTCCCGTTCGGGCGGCTCGCGGGCTGGTACCTGAACTCCCGAGGCCGGCTGTGGCGCATTCCCAGGACGAACTCCAGGGCGTCACAGATGCGCTCGGATGCGTGACCATCACCGTAGGGGCTGCCGCCGCCGCCCATCCGCGCGTAGACGGTGGGGCTGGTGAGCAGCTCCTCCGCGGCCTCCACGATGTCCTCGGTCTGCGTCCCCACCAGCCGCACCACGCCGGCCTCGATGCCCTCCGGGCGCTCAGTGGTCTCACGGGCCACCAGCACGGGCACTCCCAGTGCCGGCGCCTCCTCCTGGATGCCACCCGAGTCGGTGAGGATCAGGTCGGCCCGGGACATCAGCGACACGAAGGTGACGTAGTCGGCGGGCTCGCACAGAGAGATCCTGTCGATCCCACCCAGCAGCTCCGTCGCGGCCCGGCGCACCCTGGGGTTGAGGTGCATCGGGAAGATAACGTGCAGGTCCTCGAAGCGCTCCACGATCCGAGCCAGAGCCGTGCAGATGCGAGTGAAGGGCACGCCCAGGTTCTCGCGCCGGTGTGCCGTCACCAGCATGACGCGCCCGTCGATGTCGTCCAGCCATCTGAACTGCGTATCCTCCAGCGACGGGCTGCGCTCGCGGGTCGCCAGCAGGGCGTCGATGACGGTGTTGCCGGTGACGAAGATCGAGCCGGGGTCGATGTGCTCGCGCAGCAGGTTCTGCCGGGCGCCGTCGGTGGCCGCGAAGTGGAGGTTCGCGATGGCGGTGGTGATGCGCCGGAAGACCTCCTCGGGATACGGGGAGTACTTGTTCCCGCTGCGCAGGCCGGCCTCCACGTGGCCCACGCGGATCTGGTGGTAGAAGCCCGCCATGGCGCCCGTGAAGGTCGTCGCGGTGTCTCCCTGGACGAGAGCCATCTCGCAGGACTGCTCCCCCAGGGCCCGCTCCAGGCCCGCCAGGGCGCGGGAGGTGACCTCGCCGAGGCTCTGACCGTGCCGCATGATATCCAGGCTCACATCCGGCTCAAGGTCGAACATGTCGCAGACCTGCCCCAGCATCTCCCGGTGCTGGCCGGTGGTGATCAGGACCGGCTCCAGAGTCTCGCGCCGCCGCATCTCGTCGTAGACGGGCGCCAGCTTGATGCCCTCCGGGCGGGTGCCGAAGATGATCGCGATCCTGCAGGCTATCGCAACCACACCCCCAGGGCGATCATGCATAGCAGGCTCGTGATCCCATACATGAAGATGACCGTCTCCCGGGTGCTCAGTCCGCTGTCGAGCAGCCGGTGATGAAGGTGGCCGCGGTCGGCATGGTAGATGGGTTTTCCCGCACGCAGCCGCTGGAGGATCGTGGCAGCGGAGTCGTAGATGGGCAGGCCCAGCACCAGCAGCGGCACGACCAGCACCAGGGCGGTGGGCCCCTTTACCACCCCGATCACCGACAGGCAGGCAAGCATGTAGCCCAGGAACATCGCCCCAACATCGCCCATGAAGATGCTGGCCGGATCGAAGTTGTAGCGCAAAAAGCCCAGGGCCGAGCCGGCCAGCGCCGCCGCCGGCACCACCACAAGCGGGCTCTGGCCACCGAAGGCCGCGATCAGAGCCAGCGTCGCGGCGGCGATAGTGCTGACTCCGCTGGCCAGCCCGTCCAGGCCGTCCAGCCAATTGACCGCGTTGGTGATGAACGCTATCCACAGCACCGTCACCGGAAGCTCCAGCGGCCCCATGAAGATGTACTCGGAGCCGACCATCCCATACAGGGGATTGCTTACCTGCACCACGCGCACGCCGAAGAAGTACGCGATCAGCCCCGCGGCGATCTGGACTCCCAGACGGGGACCGGCCGGGAGCTGGTACTTGTCGTCGAGGGTGCACACGATCAGGAGAGCCAGCGAACCCACAAGCATGCCCACCATCGGCCGCGAGGGTGGCCACTGCAGCGCCAGCGCGGTGACCCAGAAGGCCGTGAAGATGGCGAAGCCGCCTCCGAAGGGCACCGGCTGGGTGTGCGAGCTTCGGTGCACCGGCTGGTCCACGAAGTCGTAGCGGATCGCGAGGCGACGAGCCACCGGCGTGAGCGCCAGGCACAGCAGCGCCGCGGTCACCAGCGGGAAGGCGATGATCACGGCTCCGCCCCCTTCACGTCCTCCGGCCACTTCTCCAGCTTCACGCCGGCCTCGTGCAGCATCTCCCTGCTCAGCGTGTCCGGGTAGTCAACCTCGTACACGATTCTCCGGACGTCGGCGTTGATCAGCATCTTGGCGCAGGTCACGCAGGGCATGGTGGTGCAGTAGGCGGTGACGTTCTCGAGCTTCACGCCGTGGATGGCGGCCTGGATGATGGCGTTCTGCTCCGCGTGCAGGCCCCGGCACAGCTCCTGCCGCTCGCCGGAGGGGATGCCCATCCGCTCCCGGTAGCACCCGCCCAGCTCAGCGCAGTGCTTCATGCCCTTGGGCGCGCCGTTATAGCCGGTGGCCAGGATACGCCGGTTGGAGACCAGAACCGCCCCGACACGCCGCCGCAGACAGGTCGAGCGGGTGGCGACGACCCGGCAGATCTGTATGAAGTACTCATCCCACGAGGGCCGGCGATCCACCGGCCCGGACTCGTCCTGACCCATTGGCGCCCTCCCGCCTCGATGGCGCTACCGTTTCTCCAGCGCCATCACCTTGTCGCGCCGGCGGATGTGACGCTCGGCCTCGCTCACCGGCGTCCGAATGAAGGCGGTCACGATCGACTTCGCCAGCTCCGGGCCGATCACCCGCGCCCCGACGCAGCAGACGTTGGCGTGATTGTGCTCGCGCGCCATCCGGGCGTGATACTCGAAGCAGCAGGACGCAGCCCGGACCCCGCGGATCTTGTTCGCCGCCAGGCACACCCCGATGCCGGTGCCGCAGATCAGCAGCCCCAGATCGTAGTCGCCGCCGCTCACCGCCTCCCCCACCCTCGCGGCCACGTCCGGGTAATCCACCGACTCCTCGCTGTCCACGCCGAGGTTCTCGGCCTCCGCACCCAGCTCGGCCAGGTGCTGCATCAGCGTCCACTTCAACTCCACGCCTGCGTGGTCGTTGCCGACGGCGATCTTCACGGCCACCACCCATCTCAGCGAAAGACAATGCCTCCTGCATCGGGAGGCGACCTCCGACCGCGCAGGAGACGTGTTCGGACGCTTCAGAGGCGGCTTGCCCGCCTATTCGCCGCGCTGTTCGAGGGCCTTCTCGGGGTCCTTGGGGAGGCGGATGCTGAAGGTGGAGCCCTCACCCACCTCGCTGCGCTCCAGCCACACTCTACCTCCGTGGGCGTTGGCGAGATGCTGAACCAGGTACAGGCCGATGCCCGTCCCACCGATGGAGCGATGATCGACGTCGTCGTCCACCTGGTGGAAGCGCTGGAAGATGCGATCCCTGTGACGTTCAGGGATCCCCAGCCCCTGGTCGGTGACGTCGATGCGCACCGCCCCGTCCTCGTCGCTGGCCGCGATCTCCACCACCCCGCCGTTCGGGGAGTACTTCACAGCATTGCCCACGAGATTGTCGAGCATCTGGGTGAGCTTGTCGGCGTCTGCCCGTATGGGCTGCATCTCGTGGGGGACCTTGGCCACGATCTGGTGCCTCTTGGTGTAGGGCTGGTGGCTGGAGGCCACCCGGTTCAGAAGCTGGGACAGGTCCACCTCCGAGAGGTTCAACTCCAGCCCCCGGCCGGACTCGATCTTGGAGATGTTCAACAGGTCGGAGATCAGACGCGTCAGCCGCTCGCACTCCTCGTTCACGATGATGAGGAACTCCCGGCGCGTTTCCTCATCATACATCCCCTCGTCGTCCTCAAGCAGCGTGGAGATGAAGCCCTTGATGGAGGTGAGCGGAGTGTGCAGCTCGTGGGAGACGGTGGAGACAAAGGCGGTCTTCATGCGCTCGACGCGCCGGATCTCCGTGATGTCGTTGAAGATGGCGACCACGTTCTCGACCTCGGCGGTGTCCTCCCGGACCATCAGCGTGGTCTGCGCCTGGTAGATGCGACCGTCGTCCTCCCCCAGATTAATCTCCGCCGTCCGCTCCTCGCCGGTCTGCAGGGTCTGGTCCAGCAGGTCGCGCACCGGCCCGCCCGTGATGAGATCGGTCATCTTCGTGCCGCTGTAGTCCTTCTCGGGCAGCTCCAGCATCTCGGCAGCGGCGGGGTTGAGCAGCCGGATGGTGCCCGCCTTGTTCACCACGATGACGCCCACGGTAATGCTCTCGAAGGCGTCCTGCAGCTCCTCCTTCTCCTCGGTAAGCTGGATGTAGAGCTGCGCGTTGGAGATGACTGCCGCGGCCTGCTCGGCGAGCATCTCCAACAGGCGCGCGTCCTCCTTGCCGAAGTCCTCGTCGAAGCGCTTGTTGAAGACGTTCATCACGCCGATGACCCGCTCATCGACGAGACGCTCCTCTTCGTCGCGCTGCTTGATCACGAGGGGAACGCAGATGCCGTTGCGGACCGCGAGGTGCGAGATCATCTCCTTCGAGGTCCGGGGGTCGTTGAGGGCGTCGTTGAAGATGACGGATTCGCGAGTGCTAAAGACCTGCCCGCTGATACCATCGTCAACGGCCAGGTCCAGCGCGTCCGCTTGCTCCTCTGTTATCCCCAGCGCCGGCGGCAGCACGGTGAGCGCCCCCGTCTCGGGCTGGTGCAGCAGAAGCAACACCTTCTCCGCCTGGATGATCATAGCGACCTTCTTCACCAGGCGCCCCAGCGTGTTCCGCAGCTCCGGCCTCGTGACCACCACCGACGGCACCTCGGCCATGGTGGAGGCGGCCTCAAGCTCATCCTCCAGCGCCCGAATGCGCCGCCGCATGTCCTCCACGACGAGCCGGTAGTGCTCCAGCTCCCGGCGCAGCCCCCGCGGGCTGTCCGGGGCGTCGGAAGCACCAGCAGAGACGAGGGGCTCCGGCGACGGTCCCGACTCCTGTGCCTCCGGTGCCTTGCCGGGCTCTGTGTCCCGATCCCTGTCGTCCGACACGCTATCACTCACCGAGTTCACTGCGGGCCAACTCCACCCCCAAGTCTGCGACCGTCCCATCTCAGTCGCGTCAACACCCGCCTCGGCCCGGACCGTACCGATCCAAGTGGCTGAAGTGTGACGTCCGAGGTGGCCACCGCCGTCCGATGGCCTGGGTAGTGAGCGGTCCCAACCCTCCGCCTGCCTCATTGCGCCTTCGCCGCGACGCACGGCAACGCGCCGGCGCTGTGGGCACACCAGTGTGACGCCGCTCGCTGCCCCCCGTGGCCTGCCCACGTGAAGGCCTGAACGCGCCGTCCAAGAGCCCCACACGACACGTACCCAGTGCTCGCAATTATAGGCCAAGGGGGGCGGCAAGTCAAGCCCGGCGCCTGCCGCCCCATGACCTGCTTCTCAGGCCCCGAATCAGGCCGTCAGGGGGGCTCTGTGGCCGCTCAGCGGCCAAGCAGCAGCACCGCCGCGGCCGCTCCTATCGCCGCTGCACAGAGGGCCCCCAGATCCGGCGGTGAGCTGCCCCGGGCCGCTGTCAGACCCGCGGCGGCCACCCACAACAGCGTCAGCAGGCACAGGACCGCGTCCGGGGCCGCCTTCCGCCAGCCGGGGCCTGAGAGCACCCCCTGCAGCCACAGACTGAGGCCCACGATGAGCCCCACGCCCGATCCCAGCAGGGCTCCCTCATAGGGGCTGCCCGTCTGCGGCGCGAGCTGCTGCTGAGCCCACGCCCCGGCTCTGGCGGCGATGACCACCACCGGCCAGACCAGCACCAATCGCGCCAGCCCCAGCCCGATGCGCCCGAGCATACGCCCCGCCCCGCTTGCCCTCAGCTCATCCCCGCCCACGATCCACCGCTAGCGCTTCACCGCCTCGGGCACGCCGCTTTCGGCGGAGGCCCAGGCGGCCTCGGAGAGCTGAATGACCTTCAGCGCGTCCTCGGGCGTGGACTGGATCTCCTCCTTGCCGCGGATGGCGGCGATGAAGTTCTCGTCGGGGGGCCACGTTCGCCCCAGCGCCTTCCCCGTCACGACCTTCTTGTCCTTTTCCTCGCCCCACTCCCAGACCTCGCCGCCGCGGATGGCGAGCTGTCCCTTCTCCAGCCAGATGGTGGTCTCCTCGAACATGCCCGGCCAGGACTGGTACCCCACGACCGAGAACGTGCACAGCGCGCCCTCCTCGAACTGCACGTTAATCGCGCTGAGGATGTCCACCTCCGAGCCCATCTTGTCCTGGTAGGCGAAGACCTCCGCCGGCTGCAGGTCGCTCATCCACAGCACGATATCGATGAGGTGGCTGCCGGAGTCATTGAGCTGCCCGCCGCCCGACCACTTCATCTTCGACCGCCACGTGCCGCGCAGCACCTGGCTCTGATACCACGCCTGCGACTGCAGCGAGTTGATGAACACGACCTCGCCCATCTCGCCGGAGACGATCTGCTCGCGGCAGTAGCGGAACGGCGCCATGGTATGCCGCTGGTAGGACACGCCCATCACCTTCCCGGACTTCTTCCAGGTCTCGATCACCCGCCGGGCGTGGGTGGTATTGCACACCATCGGCTTCTCGC
>JBNGDZ010000107.1:0-11418 GCA_049975765.1 Armatimonadota bacterium | reverse complement strand
GGTCAGGGGAGTGCACGCCAAGGACGGGGAATACCCCACCGACGGCAACTCCCTGGGCAAAGAGCGGCCGCTGGGCGAGGGGAAGGTCAACTTCCCGGTGCTGGTCCCGAAGCTCAAGAGCTTCGGCTTCAGCGGGGCGCTGACCATCGAGCGCGAGATCGCCGGCGACAGGCAGATCGAGGACATCAGGCGGGGCATCGAGCTGCTTGCGCCGCTGCTGTAACCCGGCGACGCCGACCGCGGACGCATCGGTGCGGTGAGCAACGCGGACCGCGGGCTGCTGCGGAGAGTCCCTCGACGCGCCGTCGGGGGGGAACGAGAGGCCGCGCCGAGTTTTCTCCCTTTTCGCTTGACGTGAGCATACGAGTCATGATAGTTAAAGCAAGGCAATAGTAATAACTAACGGAGATGCTTCATGAGCGAGTCTGTAGGGGGGGACAAGGCAGACCAGGATCGTGTGCGGGGCATCGTCGGTAAGCTGCGCTCGCACGGACACCGCATTACCCCTCAGCGCGTGGCCATCATACGCGAGTTCGTGGCGCGTTGCGATCATCCGTCGGCTGAGGCCATCCACGAGAGTCTGTCCGCGGAGTTCCCGATGATGGCGCTCTCCACGGTCTACAGCACACTGCGCCTGCTGGTGGAGCTGGGCGAGGCCGCGGAGGTCTCCGCGACATCTGAGACGCGCTTTGACCCCGATGTCGGGAACCACTGCCACCTCACCTGCCTGTCGTGCAAGCGGATCATAGACCTGCCTATGGACGCCTGCCTGGAGGCGGAGGAGGCCGTCGAGGCCGCTCAGGATCGGGGCTTTGAGCCCGTGCGCCGGGTCTACCAGATCTTCGGCTACTGCGCTGAGTGCCGGGACGCCGCCGAGTAGTGCCGGGCGGCCGCGGGGGTATGGGGGGTCTTTTTCTGCGTTCAGTCGTTCGGGGAAGCTGATGGCAGCAAAGAAGTGTTAGCAGCAAGGGTCCTTTGAGTGAGCCGTCATCGAGTGGGCTGTGAGCGGGCTCGACCCGCACCATATTGAGGAGGAGAGGACAGATGGCGACGGTCGCTCGTGAGGTCGTTGAGGAGGCAGGCGTGGACGTTGACAGGCTCCTGGACATGCTGGTGAAGAACGCCGCGGCGGAGCTGACGACGTTCTACTACTACACCATCCTGCGCGTGAACCTCATTGGGATGGAGGGCGAGGGCGTCAAGGCGATCGCCGAGGACGCGCGGATCGAGGACCGCAACCACTTCGAGGCGCTCGTGCCGCGCATCTATGAGCTGGGCGGAGCGCTGCCCGCGGACATGGTCGAGTTCCATAACATCTCCGGCTGCCCGCCGGCGGTGATGGCCGAGGGCGACGACCCACACGATGTGGAGAAGATCCTCCAGGTGCTGCTCAAGGCCGAGCAGTGCGCGGTGCGCCAGTACACGGAGATCTGCCATATGACCGCCGGCAAGGATCATCGCACCTACGATCTGGCCCTGGCGATCCTGCACGAGGAGATCGAGCATGAGGCCTGGTTCTCGGAGTTCCTGGGCCAGGGGCCGTCGGGCCACTTCGGGCGCCGCACCGCCGGCGAGTCGCCGTTCGTGTCAAAGTTCCTGCACATCGGGTGATCCTGCCCCGGCCCGGGATTGGGGTTCCTCACCGGCAGGACACTGGCGTGCCGGGTGGATCCGTATGCGGCAGTTGACGGCCGGGGTCATCGTGCCAATCGACGAGAGGTGTCGGGCAAGTACCAGCGACCGGGAGGAAGGTGCGGTCAGGGGCCGCTGGCCCCGACGTGCCCGATAGAGCCTGCGGATGAGACGAGGGGCAATCGGCCGAGCGGTCCCCTGACGCCGGGGAGGAGGTATGGGGGTTCTGCCGTGCGACGAACCGTTTCGCAACCGTCACTGAGGCGGGGCGCACATCTGACGAGGAGGAGAAGCACATGGAAGAACGCTCACTGTCGCTGATCGGCGATCCGGCACCGGCCTTCACGGCCACGACCACGCAGGGGGAGATCAACTTCCCCGACGACTACGAGGGCAAGTGGGTTATCCTGTTCTCACACCCGGCGGACTTCACGCCGGTGTGCACGACGGAGTTCATGACCTTCGCGTCGATGGCTGAGGACTTCAAGGCACGCAACTGCGAGCTGATCGGTCTCTCGATCGACTCCAACTACAGCCACATCGCCTGGGTCCGCAAGATCAAAGAGGACATCGAGTTCAAGAACATGAAGAACGTTGAGATCACCTTCCCGATCATCGCGGACCTCACGATGGAGGTCGCGAACAAGTTCGGGATGATCCAGCCCGGCGCGAGCAGCACCGAGGCGGTGCGCGCGACGTTCCTGATCGATCCGGAGGGCACGATCCGGGCGATCCTCTACTACCCGATGAGCAACGGGCGCAACATGAACGAGATCATGCGGCTGCTCGTCGCAATGCAGACGTCCGACGAGCATAAGGTCGCGACGCCCGCCAACTGGGAGCCCGGCGACGAGGTCATCGTCCCGCCGCCTCACACGGACGCCGACGCCGATGAGCGCGTGGCCGGAGCCGGCGAGGAGTACCGCTGCCTGGACTGGTTCCTGTGCCTCAAGAAGCTGCCTGAATAGCTGCGAGTTCGCGCGAACCGACGGCGGGCGTCGCATCCTGCGGCGCCCGTCGTGCTCTTTGGGCAGAGAGGTGACAGGCGCCTCGGCCGAGAAGACGCCGCAAAGCTGTGGCACGGGGGTCGAGATGATGTCCGAGCGCTTCTGGCGCTACCTGCAATCTGCCGCCTTGCTTCTGTTCGCGGCCACTTCCCTGACGATGGCGTTGACGGTGCCGCACGGCGCTCTTTTTGTGGGAGGGCGGGTGCTGGGCGTACTCCTCGGTATCCTGTCATTGCTTCTGATGCGATTCGCGGTGTTGACCGTTGTTCCGCAAGGCAACAAGCTGGCCGCGGTCGCGGCCTCGACTCGCTTGATCGCCTTCTACCAGTAGCTCGTCGGGCGGTGCGCGGAACCGCTGCAGGGGCCGCGTCCGTAGGGCCGTCCCGCGTGTCGGTGTTGCATGGCAGTGGGCAGCGCCGAGGCCGGGGGGGAGCGACCGCGGCACTGTGGAGGGATCCATCCGCGGCCAGCGAACCCTCTGGTCCCATGGATCAGCAGGGGGACGGGGGGAGCTGGCAGGCGCGCGTGTGGCCGGCCGTCGAGGCGGTCGGCTTCGCCGCGTACCTGTTGTTCGCCCTCGCCTATGCCTTCATCATCCCGCACGGCGGCGCGCCGGATGAGCCAGGCCACGCCATCTACGTCCGGGCCGTCGCGGATGGTCACGTGCCCCTTCCCGGCGAGGACCCCCGGCGAATGGCGGGCGGGGGCGAAGAGCTCTACCTGAGCCCGCAGGCCCATCATCCGCCGCTCTACTACGTGCTGGTCGCCGGAGTCTACATGGCCGCCGGGCGCACCGATGCGGCCCTCTACACGGGCGGCCGGCTGCTCAGCGTCGCCTTCGGCCTGGCCGCGCTCCTGCTGACCCGGTGGGCGGCGCTGCGCATCTTCCCGGACCGGCGCGATGCGGTAGCGGTGGGCATTGCGGTGGCCTGTTGCTTCTCGACCTATCAGATCGTGGGCGGGTCACTCAACAACGAGGCGGCCGCCGCCCTGGTGGTAGGGGTATCGCTGGTGGCGTACACCCGGATGAGGGACTCGCGCCAGCCGCTGCGTGCTGCGGCCGTCATGGGCGCCGTCCTGGGGCTGGGCCTGCTGACGAAGCTCACGGCCGCCGTGGCCATCGTCCCCATGGCCGTGGCCGGCGTCGCTGCCGCCCGGCGGGCCGAAGAGGGGCCGGGCTGGCGAGGCCGGGCGCTGTTGGCGGTGGGAGCGGGTCTGCTCGTGGCCCTGGTGATCGCCAGCCCCTGGATGGTCCGCAACGTCACTGTGGCCGGCAGGCCCTTCTTCAACGTCCAGCAGCGCAGCGCCTTTGACCGGCCCATTGACGTGCTGGCGTATCCGGAGGCCAGCATCCCCGTTGTGGTGGGGATGGCGGAGGAGATAGCGTACAGCCTGGTGTGGCCCAACTGGCTGGTGCGTCTACATGCCACTCGTGCCCTGCGCGCCATGACGCAATGGGAGGGCCCCTATAGGCCTCTGTGGTATGACCTCCTTGGGGGGATCGCGGCCGCCATTATCGCCTGGGGGTTCGTCCGCCTGTGGCGTGCGCTCCAGCCGGGCGGCAGCCGGAGGCTGATGGTCGGCACCATGCTCGCGATCATTGTGGCCACGCTACTGGGGATCGTCTACGAGACGCTTCTGGTGGATATGCACGTCGTGCGCTGGGGGTCGCGCTACACGCCGGTCTGTCTTCCCTCCCTGGGCGTGTTGATCGCGCTCTCTCTGAGGGAGTTGCTCCCGGCGCGCGCTCGGGGACTGCTGGCACTGCTTCTGCCGCTGATGCTCTTCCTCGATGCGCTGGCTCTCAGAGGAGTTATCGGTTTCGTGCAGTAGACGACGGCCGGCGGGCCGGGCAGCCCGACGCCGCTCCCCTACGCCTCGTCGCCGGGACGCAGGCCGGCGTGCGTGCGCCGGATGTAGAGCAGGTCGGCGACCATCTGCAGCCCGTCGCGGAGGGCGTTCACCTTCGTCGCCGGTGAGTTCAGCCACCGAACGGGCACCTCTACCACGGTCAGCCCCAACTGCTGCGCGATGAAGATCAGCTCGGCGTCGAAGGCCCACCGCTGTAGCGTCTGATGCGGGAATACCGCCTGCACGGCCTGGCGCGTGAACATCTTGAAGCCGCACTGGGTGTCACGGATTCCGGTCTTGAGGATGGCCCGCTGGACCACCGAGAACATCCGGCCGGCGTACTCGCGTGGCAGCGGCTGGCGCACGGCCAGCTCCGAATCCGGCAGGGCACGCGAGGCCACCGCGACGTCCGCCCCGCCGGCTATGGCCTCCCGGAGGTCGGCGGCATGCTCGATGGGCGTGGACAGGTCGGCGTCGGAGAACAGCGCCAGGCGGCCTGTGGAGTGCATCATACCGCGGCGCACCGAGTAGCCCTTGCCGCGATTCTGCTCGTTGACCAGCACGCTGGTGGGCATGGGCGCGTCCGCGAGCGCCCCCCGCGCGACCTCCGCGGTGCGGTCGCTGCTGCCGTCGTCCACCACCACGATCTCTGTCTCCCAGGGGTGCGCGCTCAACCACTCGACGACGCGGCTCAGCGTCGGCCCCAGGCGATCCTGCTCGTTGTACGCGGGGATGACGACGGAGAGCTCTGTCTCCGAACGTGCTGCATCCATAGGTCCATAACTCTCTGCGCGTGTGGTGTCAGCCTGCGGCAATGCGGCGCTGCGCCATGTCGCGCCCGGATTTCGCCTGCCGCGCTTGGTTTTCCTGCCTGAAGCAGGAGGACCGCCGTCTGGCGACGAAGTCGGGGGACACGCATTGCGCGGGGCTTGCGCTCACGCGCTACATCACTGTGTGGAGGAACCAGATGATCAAGACCAGCGACTGGCTGTCTGACGCGTGGGCGATGTTCGCGGAGAACCCGGTGGTGCACATCGTGCTGACTCTGATCGTCGCGGTGGGCAGCAGTATCACAGGTGGTCTGCTGGCCGGTCCGCTGATCTGCGGCTACATCTGGGTGGTCATCCGCCAGATGGAGGACCCCGGCTACGATCCCCAGATCGGTGATATTGGCAAGTGCTTCGAGAACTTCGTGCAGACCTTCCTGGTCGGTATCGTGGGGGGCATTATCGCGGGCATCGGCGGCGTCCTCTGCGGCATCGGTGCGATCCTCACCGCGCCGCTGGTCATGTTCGCCTTCCCGCTGGTGGCCCACCGCCAGATGGGCTTCTGGGAGGCCATCCAGACCAGCATCGCCAAGGTCATGGAGAACTACGGCGGCTGGATCGTCTTCGCGCTGATCCTCGGGCTGATCAACGCCGCTGGCGGCCTGGTGGCGGTCGGGTGGCTGATAACCTACCCGTTGACGATCGTCGCTGTTGTACTGGCCTATCGCGACAACTTCGGGCTCGGGGGCGCGCAGCCCGATCAGGCCCCTGAGGGTCCGCTCACGCCGCCGCAGCCCGAGCAGTAGACGAACGCAGGCCGAGGACGCACATGAAGCTCAGACTCTCCGCAGACAGCCGGCCGGCGGCCACCGTGATCACAGATGCGGATGCGCCGCCGGCCGTCGCCTTTGCCGCCCGGGAGCTGTCCCGCTACCTCGCCATCATCACCGGCGGGCGGTACCCCATTGTCGAGGGAGAGGCGGCCGGGGGCCGCGCGCCGGTGTTGCGGCTTCGGACGGGAACGGCGCCTCACCCCCCGGCCCCCTCTCCGTCCCGGAGAGGGGGAGACGGGCCACCCCGCGGTGCGTACTCGTGGCGCGTCGATGATGGCGGCGTGGAGATCGTCGGCGAGCGGCCTGGGGCGGTGCTGCACGCCGTATACGCCCTCCTGGAGGAGCTGGGCTGCGCGTGGCTGCATGTGTGGGAGGGCGGCGAGATCATCCCCCGCACGCCCACAGTGGAGCTGCCCTGGGGAGAGCACATCGCCGAGCCCGCCATGGCGCATCGCGAGTTCACCAACCTGATGCCCATCAACGAGGGCTACGTCCACCACATCGACTGGATGGCCAAGAATCGGTTCAATCGCTTCATGGTCTTCGCCAACATCGCGGGCTCGATCGACAGGTATCTCGAGCTGTTGGAGCCTGAGGTCGCTGTCCGCGGTATGCAGGCCACCATGGGCCACCACAGCTTCCGCTACTTCCTGCCGCCCGAGGAGCACTTCGCCGACCACCCGGAGTGGTACGCCCTCCTCGACGGCGAGCGCTCGCCCCACGGGCAGCTCTGCACCTCCAACCCGGAGGTCGTGGACACCGTCGCCGACCGGATCTGCGAGTTTCTCGCCAGTCACGAGCAGATCGAGATGGTGGGGCTGTGGCCCAACGACGGCTATGGCTGGTGCGAGTGCGACGCATGCGCGGAGCTTCAGCCGCAGCGCCCCTCGCGCTTCCGCCCCGAGCATCCCCGGCGCACCGACACCTACCTGCAGTTCGTCAATGCCGTCGCCGAGCGCGTCCGCGAGGAGCACCCCGACAGGCGCCTTAGCGCCCTGGCCTACGTTAACTATGTGGAGGCGCCGGAGGCCATCGAGCCCGCAGAGAACGTTGCCGTCTGCTACGCGCCCTTCTGCCGCTGCCTGAAGCACCCCCTCCGCCCGGACGTGGATTGCGACCGGCCCAATGCCGAGTACGCGCGGGAGCTGGAGCGGTGGCGGGAGGTAGTCGCCAACGACCTGTATCTGTTCTGCTACCTGATGCAGATACACACGCTGTCGGTGCCCTACCGTATAACGCACATGCTCCAGCCCAACTGGCGGTGGCTGATCGAGGCCGGCTGTGACGGCTACGTCATGGAGTTCGTGCCCGAGGAGTGGGCCACATTCGGGCTCAACGCCCATCTCACCGGCCGCCTCTCCTGGGAGCCGGAGATGGACGTGGACGCGTGGCTGAGCGCGTACTACCGGCACCTGTACGGCCCCGCCGCCGACAGCATGGAGGCGTGGTTCCGCATCCTGGAGGACTCGGTGCGCGTCGCGGGGCCGTGCACTGGGCACTATGATCTGACCTACGCCGCGCGCGCCACGGAGGACCTGCTGCGGTCCGGCCTGGAGGTCTTCGGCCGCGCCCGGGCCGAGGCGGCAACAGGCGACAGGCGCCACTGGCAAGCCGCCCAGCAGGCCTGGGTGGGCCTGGAGCTGCTGATGCGCCTGGGGCGATGGCAGCGCCTGCTGCTGGAGGCGAGGGAGGCCCCCGAGCCGCGTCGTGGACCCCTGATGCACCGCGCCGCTGACGCCGCCGGCGACGTGCTGGCCTTCGTCCGCGACCACGCCGACTCCGGGGCCGTGGAGTCCGACCGCTACGAGCGGATTGTCGGCGGCTGGCTCGACGAGCAGTCGTAGTGTGTTGGGTTGACCTCCTGGGGTGCTGTGCACCCCTCGTCCTGCAGCCCCCCGGACGGCGAGGATAGTCGCCCTGCGGGCGATCGTCGGCGAGGCGCCGGCGCACAACGAGAACGGCCATGCCGTTGCGTGGGACGCACCTTCGCGCAGCGGACTCCCCAACCCGGCTCGCTTGGGAGGAAGCGGCGGGCCGGACAGTGATTCGGCCTCTCCATACGGCGAACGGCAACGACAGCGGGGATGCGGCCCGCCCCCGGCGCATCGCAGGCCGCCTGCCCGGGTCTGGCTGAGGGGCCCGCGAAAGGGGGGAGAGTCCCCTCACAGGGGAGTCGGCAGGAGAGTGGTCACCGGGCAGGGAAGCTACATGACGCACGTCGGAGGTGCATGATGCGGCGGGGTCTGTGGGTGATCGTGTCGCTGGTACTCATCTCTGCTGGCGCCGGCTACTGGCTGCTTCTGAGGCCTGAGCCGGTCAGCGACGAGATGCAGGTCATACGTCTGATCGCCGACGTGGAGCGTGCCGTGGAGCAGAAGGACGTCTCCGGCCTCATGCAGCACATCTCCCACGACTACGAGGATGAGCGGGGCTACACGCGGCGTTTGGTTCAGCGGCTCGTCCTCGCCGGAGCGCGCGATCCCAGGACCATTGACCTCTCGGTGGATGTCTCCGACGTGGACGTGCAGGGCGATCGCGCCACCTTCGTGGCGGAGGTGGACTACTTCGTGGACGGCAGCGTCGCCGCTGGGGCGAGTCAACACCTGACTGTCGTGGGGAATCTGCGCAAGGAGGGCCGTCGCTGGAGGGTCGTCAGCGCCGACGGCTGGCAGCAGGCGGAGCACTCCTACTGACATCGTGCTCGGGGCGAGTGGTGGCATGGTGCGACTGAGAGCGATACCCATCCTGACGTTGGTTGCGCTGTCCGTGCCGGCCGGCGCCGAGGTGTTCGTTGGCCCACGCCAGCCGGTGCGCACGGTGGGCCTGGTGAGCAATCCCTGTTTCGAGAGCGGGGGCTACACGTACGCCGACCATTGGCGGCCGCTGCCGGGCTCCTTCCGAATGCTGCGGCGCTCCACGCACGGCGGCGGGCACAGCCTCTACCTGCAGCTTCGGGAGGATGGCGACGGCGGGGTCATCCAGACGGTATCCCTCCCGCCCGGTCGCAGCCTCAGCCTCCGCCTGCTGGCGACGTCGTGGTCTGACGAGGGCGCTGCCGTGGTGGCCTCGCTGGTGTGGTGCGCCGACGGCGTTGTCCTGTGCGAGGTGGTCGTGGACGGCATCGAGCGCGGCGAGATGGGGGAGGACTTCGACACAGGGCCGGGCGGCGCCGCGGAGCTGATGGTGCGGCTCGTCGGCCGGAAGGGGGCCCGGGCGTCCATCGAGCGCGTCAGCGTCGGGCCTCCGCTGCGGACGGGGCAGGCCGGGTCCTGGCCGGACTTCTCGGCACGCGACCTGGTGCTGGAGCCCGGCTGCGGCCTGCGAGTGGACGCAGGTTTTGAGCCGAGCCTCCTGCCGCAGGCCGCCGGGATGCTGCAGGAGGCGATCGAGGACCTAACAGGAAGGCCTACCGAGCGGGTAGGGGCCGGCGTCTCCGTCTCAGTCGGCCAGCCGCAGGCCACCCAGTGGCCGGCTGAGGAGTCCTATCACCTGCGCGTTTCCGACCGTGGCGTGAGCATCCAGGCCCCGGCCGAGCAGGGCGCGTTCTGGGGTATGATGACCCTCATCGATCTGCTCCGGCCCCAGCCCGACGCCGGCGTGCGTGTCCTGGCCGTGGACGCCCGAGATGAGCCCGCGCTCCCGTGGCGAATCGGCATCGACGGTGAGCTGCTGGGAGGGGAGAGTGCGCTCAACGCGGTACGGCGGCTGGCGCGGCTGAAGCTGAACATGGCCCTGGTCGCCTATGACGCGAGTGAGGAAGCTACCACCGAAGCGGCCGTGGCTACGCTTCGGGAGGTCGGCCTCGAGCCGATCATCACCATACCGGCCGGCTGCCCCGTTCGCCACTCCGCGGCCATCGCTGACATTCGGGCGCGGCTGGGGGTGAGCCACGTGGCCATCGAGCCGCGACGGGACCGTGATGCCGCGCCCGGGGGGCTGGACTGGACGGAGCCAGCACTGGCGGCGGCGCGCCAGGCGGCAGACGATATGACAGTTCTGGTTCCCGCCTACACCGGATCGTGGCCTCTCACCAACGCGAGTGAAGGGCCGGCGCCTCTGCCGTCCGGCGAGATGCAGCGGTGGCCGGCGGAGGTCGTGGCATGCCTGCTCCCGGACACGCACTCGGAGGAGGCGGCGCGGCAGATGGCGGCCGCCGAGGCCAACGGGGTACGCTACCTCGTCAGGGACGACACCTCAGGCACGGGTACCGAGGCCGCGCTCCGCGCCCGCAGGCGTGCGGGGAACTGCCTCGGCGTTGTGATCGGTCAGGGGCGCAAGCCGCTGCGCGAGGCCGCTGATCTTGCCTGGCGCGGAGCGCCCCCGGAGGGCTGATGGTCGCGGACACAAAAAGCACACAAACCGGAACTATTGCAGATTCGTCAGAATCAATGCAGGACCATCATCGCAGCAACGGAGGCCTGAGGTGCCCTGGGGCAGAGATGCCCGGTTGAGGCCAGTTCGGGGAGCCGGCGTGGCGGCCCTGCTCAGCGTTGCGCTGCTGCTTCCCAGCGTCGCGACTGCGGCGCCTGTCGGCTACCGGACGGAGTTCGTCAATGGCTTCGGCTGTCATATCGTCCAGGTCAACCTCGGCAGCCCCACGGTGAAGGTCACCCCTATCCTGTCGCTACGCTTCCCCGGCGGCGCGGAGCCTATGATGGAGCTGTGCCGCCGCGAGCGGCCTGTGGCCGCCGTCACCGGTACGTTCTTTTCCAAGACCACGCTGCTTCCCGTGGGTGACATCGTCATCGACGGGCGATTGGAGTACTTCGGCGGCATGGGCAGCGCCATCGCCCTCACACCCGGCAACGAGGTGGTCTTCGAGCGCCTGCCCTACGGCCGAAGGCAGGACTGGGGTCCGTTCGAGAGCGTGCTGGCCTGCGGGCCGCTGCTGCTGGCGCAGGGGGAGGTCGCTCTGGCGCCGCGCCACGAGCACTTCGAGGACCCGCACGTGCTGGGGCGGGCCAGCCGCACGGCGGTGGGTCTGACGCCGATGAACAAGCTGCTGATGGTGGTCACACGCGAGCAGATCAGCCTGTGGGAGCTTGCCAAGATCATGCGCTCGCTGGGCTGCATCGACGCCATCAACCTCGACGGCGGCAGCTCCACCGGGATGTACTACCGCGGCTCGGTCGTCGTCGGCCCGGCCCGCTCGCTGGTGAACGTGCTGGCGGTCTACGAGGACGTGCCGCCCGAGACGCGCACCTGTCTGTGCGAGCTCCCCGACGAGCGGAACGCCATATACCGTTACCGTGCCGCCAGAGCCTATGAGGTGTACCTGCGGGCGCAGGTGCCGCTGGCTCTGGGGGACCTCGAGGCCGCCGTGCGCTT
>JBNGDZ010000106.1:0-11528 GCA_049975765.1 Armatimonadota bacterium | reverse complement strand
GTCCTCGACTGGGGTCAGCACCTCCCAGTCGATCGCCGAGACCTGCTCCACGCGTTGAAGCTCGGCGCCCTCCGCGCCGATGATCCGTAGGTCGATGACGTAGTCTCCCTCGGTCCCGACCGTGACGGTCCACCACTGGGGCTGCTCGATCTCCAGAGGGCCCTCGCGGAAGGTATCGGGCTGGGCGGCCCCGGCGCTGCGCAGCCCACCCACGTTGCTGCCCTCGCCGTCCCTGACCGCGGCCTCAACCCAGTTCATCTCCCGGTCGAAGCGCGCGAAGTCGGCCGTCAGCGTCACCTCGACCGTCTGTCCCGGCTGCACCTCAAAGGCGTAGCAGTCCCACTCGTCGTCATCACCGACGCTCCCGCGAATCTCCCCCGGCTGGACCTGCGCCGCCCGATGACGGGCCTCAGGTGCGTCGGTGCCCTGTCCGGCATCGTCCTGGGGGACGGCCTGAAGGGTGAAGTGATACGGTCCCTCACCGTACGCGCTGAGATACCAGGTTTGCTCGCCGAACTCGGAGGGAGTGAGCCAAGTCACCTCGGCGTCGCCCTCGGGCCGCACGGTTCCGAGGCCGCCGCCCTCCTGATTGAGCAGGTGCAACTCCACGTCCGCGCCACCCGCGACGTCATCCATGGTGACGCGCACGATGTCGCCGCCGCGCACCGCGAAGCTGTAGGCGTCGAACTCATCGTCATCCCCCAGCAATCCCTCCGTCACGCCCGGCTCGATCGTCAGGGCCTGGTCGCGGTCCCTGGGGGCGTCACGGCCCTGGCCGGCATCGTTCTGGTGAGTGATCTGGAGGGTGAACTCATATGGTCCCTCGTCGCTCACCTCCAGATACCACGTGCGCTCGCCCAGCTCGACGGGGGTGATCACCATGACCTGGGCGTCCCCCTCGGGCCGCAGGCCCGCCAGCCCCGACCCCTCGTGATCCCGGAGGCCCATCTCCACGTCCGCCCCGCCCTCCACCATCGTCATGCTCACGTGAATGATGTCGCCCCCGCGGACGGCAAAGCCGTACCAGTCCACCTCGTCCTCATCGCCCCCCACGTGCCCCTGATGGATTCCGGGCTGGATCTGCTCGGCGTGATGCCTCTCGTTGTTCGGCTCTACGTCAGCCACTGCGGGCAGGAGTCCGGCCAGCATCAGGACACCTGCCGTCACCCACACAACGGCCCCGAACACGCGTCGTGTCATAACCATCGCCTCCGGATCGCCGAATAGTGATGCGCACCGCATGTCTGCCGGCACGCGCCACCCCGTTCGACCAGGCTCAGGTTCCCATTTGATACGAGATTTCCACAGAAGACAATAATATCCTTCGAGTACCACAATTGTCATATGCGAAGAGGACAGTTTCTTGCGGCGACCTGGCTTCCGCAGGTTTCGGCACTGCGCGTGGCGCGGCCGATCGTGGCGGGCCTTGCAGGTCACCGTGCCCGCGCAGTTGAAGGATAGTAGGCCGGTCACGGGACTGCAGATGAAGTCGCGGGATTCGCCCCGGCGGGAGGCAATGCGCAAATGAGCATCAGCGTCATCCTGGTTGACGATCATCGGGTCATGCGCCAGGGCCTGCGCAACCTCATCAACCAGGAGCCGGACATGGAGGTCATCGCGGAGGCCGAGAACGGCCGGGAGGCGGTGTCCCTGGTGCAGGAGCTGCGGCCACAGGTCGTCGTGATGGATGTGGCCATGCCCGACCTCAACGGCATCGAGGCCTGCCGGATGATCAACGATGACGTGCCCACCACGCGGGTCTTGGCGCTGTCGATGCACGCTGACAAGCACTACGCCGCCGGGATGCTGGGTGCGGGCGCGGCCGGCTACCTGCTCAAGGACTGTGCCTTCGAGGAGCTGGCCGATGCCATCCGCCGCGTCCACAACGGGCGCACCTACCTGAGCCCGGAGATCACCGGCGTGGTGATTAAAGACTACGTGGAGCGGCTCTCCGAACCGGACGATGATAGGGTCTTCAGCGTGCTGACTGATCGCGAGCGGGAGGTGTTGCAGCTCGTCGCCGAGGGCAACACCACCAAGCAGATCGCCGAGATGCTGCACGTCTCGGTCAAGACCATCGAGAGCCATCGCCAGAACATCATGGACAAGCTGGAGATCCGCAGCGTGGCGGAGCTGACCAAGTACGCCATCCGGGAGGGTCTGACGTCTCTGGACTGACCGTCACCGGCCTCCGATGCCGATGCGGCGCGGGCGATGAGGCTCGCGCCGCGCGCATTTCAGGTATCTCGAAGCGCAGACTCAGGGATTCCACCGTTGTGCCGAAGCGCTCGCCCGGCTACCCTTCCCCGTAGTGGAGGCAGCCCGCCAAGTCCGGCGAGGCGGAGGAGGGAATGGTCGTATGGCGACAATGAGCGCGACCGCGACGAATGTCGGCCCCACACTGATGTGCGCGCAGGTGCGCGGACACAGCTACTTCGCCGACGTCCCCGAGGAGATGGGCGGCCACGACGTCGCGGCCCTGCCGCCCGAGATGCTCTGCGCAGCACTGGCCAACTGCATCGGCATGATCGTGTCGCTGGCCTGCAGGGACGAGGACATCCCCTACGAGGGCCTGACGGTGGAGGTTCAGGCACAGCCCGATGAGCAGCGTGATCAGCTCGACGGCTTCACGGTTACCATCACAATGCCGGAGGACCTGAGCGCGGAGGAGCGTGCTGTGGTGGAGCAGGCCCAGGCCCTCTCCAAGGTCCGGGGGACGATCATCAATGGTGCGTCGGTGCAGGTCACTGTGGCCTGATCACGCGGCGCCGCAGAGCGATCGACCCCGCAACGACCGCGGAGGAGGCTGAGGATGGCGCACACGCTGCCGGATCTGCCCTACAGCTACGACGCTCTGGAGCCGTACCTTGGCGAGGAGACGCTGCGCATTCACCACGACCGGCACCACCAGGGCTACGTTGACGGCCTCAACGCCGCCGAGGATCGAATCGAGGAGGCCCGCCGGAACGGCGGCTTCCCAGGCGTACACTCCATCTGCGACGCACTGGCCTTCAACTACTCCGGACATCTGCTGCACTCCGTCTACTGGGGCTGCATGAGTCCAGACGGCGGCGGCCGGCCCACAGGCGCGCTCCTCGAGCAGATCGAGAATGACTTCGAGTCCTTCGAGATCTTCCGCCATAAGTTCCTGGCAGCCACCAACGCCGTGCAGGGCTCAGGGTGGGGCGTGCTGGCGTGGCAGCGACAGGGGCACAAGCTCGTCGTCCTTCAGGCCGAGCAGCACCAGAACATCACACAGTGGGGCGTCGTCCCGGTCATGGTGCTGGACGTGTGGGAGCACGCCTACTACCTCGACTATCAGAACGAGCGCGCTCGGTTCGCCGAGGGCTTCTTCGACGTCGCCGACTGGGACGCCATCGCCAGGCGGTTTGAGGTGGCCTGACGCCGATGGGCCCGCGCCTGGATGTGCTGACTTCGTGCCGCGCGTTGGCAACGAGACGCACGTCAACCGGCGCCGGATACCATCGATGTGCTCCGGGAATCTGACCAGAAGGTCGGGCTCCCGTTCGCGTGACGGGGGGTTGGGGCCGCCGCGCGGATTCAGGGAGAGCGAGCAGGGAAATGGGGGGATTCACCGATTGGTACTCGGCGCCCGAACGGGTATCCTCTGGGGTGATCGTTCTCAACTGAGGTTCCATCGGGTCGGCGGCTGGCACCGCCGACGTCCGGGCTCCTTCGGCGACTCCTCTGGTACGTGGTGGCGCGGTGACATCGAGGTGGCGAACTGGAGCTATGAACGAGCGCCGGGGCGGACGGGATGCGGCAGGACTCTGAGGGCTGTGCCGACAGGTTCGGCGAGTGAGTGGCGGGGAGGCATCGTGGTGGCGAACTGGAGGCCTGATCAGGCAACCGAGCGTGTGGGCGACTGCCTCAGGGCGCGGCGGAGCGGCAGGTGTAGTGGTGGCGATCTGGAGGTCCTGTCGTGGAGCACGAAGGCCGGCCGGCGCTTCAAGGCGCGGTTGTGTGGTCGCGTGTGTGCCGGCGAGGTGGAGGCCCTTTCGCAGGGCCATTGGGCGCAGGTCGGGCGCTTCGGTGTGAGGCCGAGTGGTCGGTGGAGTGGTGGTGTGCTGGAGGTCCAACTGGACCACCGAAGCGAGACCTGGTGATCGGGCGGGCCGAAAGCCCCGGAGCTGGCGGTGAGGTGGTGGACAGGGGTACCGTCCCGACACCTGGAGACAGACTGGGATACCCGCGGCATGTGCCGCGGGTGTTTCAGTTTGTGTGAGGGCCTCTTCTATGCCCTGCAGGCTCAGCTTGCCTCTCAAGCCGTTGTAGGCACCGGCGGGCGAGACGCGACAGGAGCATGGCGAGCTGCCCTCTGCCGTGCCTGCTCTTCGTGGCCGTTCCGCCAGTGCGGGTTGTCACGTCACCTCGATACCGGCGCGTGCGGCGGCGTCCAGCAGTTGCTGCCAGGTCTCGTCCGCGACCGGAATGCCCTCGCGCCGGCGGCGCCGCTCGCGGCGCTCGATCTCGCCGGGAGCCAGGATCTCCTCCGCGCCCGGCGCCAGTCGGGAGCTCTTCACCCATGCCAGGAGTGCATCGGCCTCTGTGGCGAACCTCTCCCGACCGGCGAAGGCGCCAGAGTCCAGAGCCATGATCAAGAAGGCGTTGCCGCCGCGCTCGGGCTCCGGTCCGCTGCATCCGGCGCCGCTGAGCGCCCCGGCCAGCAGGTCAACCATGAGCGAGAGCCCGAAGCCCTTGTAGCCGACGTTGCCTCCCATCGGCAGCAGGCCGCCGGGCGGGCTGGCATAGAGCACTCCGGGGTCGTTGCTCGGCCTCCCCTCGCTATCGACTATCCAGTCGTCAGGCACCGGCTCGCCCCTGATGCGGTAGGTGCGCACCTTGCCCTCGGCGACGGCGCTGGTGCTGATGTCGAGCACAATGGGGTCGCCGGAGGTGGGCAGGGCGCACGCCAGCGGGTTGGTGCACAGGCGGCGATCGGCGCCGCCCCACGGGACCGTGTTGTGCGCCCCGCCGTGCCCGTTGACGAACATCAGACCCACCATGGCGCGCGCTGCGATAAGCTCCACGTACTCCCCCAGCCGGCCCACATGATTCGAGCGTCGAACGGCAACCGCCGCCAGGGATCCCTCCTCCGCCTTCGCGATGGCCATCTCGGCCGCGCGCTTGGCTGCCACCTGCCCGAACCCCCAGTTGGCGTCCAGCACCGCCGCAGCGGGCGTCTCGCGCACCACCTCCATGGGCGCGCCGGGCGTCACCCCTCCTGCCTCCATGGCCGCGAGATACTGTGGCAGCCGCAGAATGCCGTGGGAGTCATGGCCTGCCAGGTTGGCGGCCACCAGCGAGCCCGCCACGATGCGGGCCTCGTCCGCAGGCGCCCCCGCCGCGGCCAGGAGCTCCTCGGCGATGCGCTCAAGCTCATCAGGTCCAACCACTGGCATGGTGCGCCCTCCCGTGCTGGGCCTCCCAGGCCCGGTGGTGGCGAGGCACGTCAGCCCGCGACCTCAGCGATCCACGCTGCCATCCGCTCGGGCAGCGCATCCCGGTTGTCACGGGTCACCGTCACGACGGTCACGTCCGCGCGGGCCCGGACCTCGTCGAGGAACGGATCGCTGCGCTGCTGGATGGTACCGAGAACCGGCTTGGGGCTCTCCAGCGCCTCCCGGACGGCCGGCTCGAACTCCGGGCACTTCATCTCCATGCTGGCGATCTCATCGCAGACGATCAACTGCGCATCCTCGAGCGCTTCGCGCAGGGCGGCGACGGCCACGTCTCGGATGTCCTCCACGTTGACGCCGTACTTGCTCACCCGCGGCTCGCCCTCGATATCGAGGTGGGCGAGAACGCCTCGGTTCCCGTCGAGCGTCGTGATGCCGAAGCCCACTCGCCTCCCGTCCTCCTGCAACTGCTGGGTGAAGAACCCGCCCGCATCCACATCCGCGAGCTCGAGGGCCCTCTGGATCACGGTGCTCTTGCCGACGCCCGGCCTGCCTGTGAGCAACACGTTTCTCTCCATCTGTCCTCCCGCCGGTGCCGAGTGCTCTCCCGCTCCTACGTGCAAAAGGCGTGGCGTTGCCTCGCATGGCGCCGCGACGTGCGCTCGCGGGTGAGTCATGTGCTCTGCCTTCGTCCTCGAGGCGCTCTGCCCTCCCCCACCGGCCGTGCAGGACTGGCGCTCTCCGGCAGGGAAGTGGTGCTGTGCGTGGAGACCGAGTGACGACGAGTGAGGAGACCTGAGCCGATGGCGGAGCGACCGCTGCGCCGCAAGGACGCGTTCTTCGGGCTGCACTTCGACCTGCACGCGAACGAGAACGACGAGGCGCTCGGCGCGGAGACCACGGAGGAGAACATCCGGGAGCTGATCGAGCGCGTGCGCCCTGACTGGGTGCAGTGGGACTGCAAGGGCCACCCGGGGCACGCAAGCTACCCCACGCAGGTGGGCTGGTCGGCGCCGGGCATCGAGGCCGACGCGCTGGCGGTGCTGCGGAAGGTCACCCGCGAGATGGGCGTGGCGCTGCTGGTGCACTACTCCGGGGTCATCGACCAGAAGGCCATCGAGGAGCACCCCGAGTGGGCGGCGCGCACCGCCGACGGCGAGCTCGACGAGCGCGCCACCAGCACCTTCGGCGACTACGTCGATGAGCTGATGATCCCTCAGCTTCGGGAGGTCGTGGAGCGGTACGACATCGACGGCGTGTGGGTGGACGGGGACTGCTGGGGAGCGGTGCTCGACTACGCGCCACGCGCGGTCGAGCAGTGGCGGCACGAGACCGGGCTGGAGCCGCCGACGAGCCCCGATGACGAGGGCTGGCTGGCGTGGAAGGACTTCCATCGCGAGCAGTTCCTGTGCTACCTGCGGCGCTGGGTGGACGCGCTGCACGAGGCCAAGCCCGACCTGGATATCACCAGTAACTGGATGTACTCAACCTATGCGCCCGTGGAGCCGGAGATCGATCTGGACTACCTCTCCGGCGACTTTTCGCCGACTGCCTCGTGCGACCGGGCCCGGCTGGAGGCGCGCTACTTCGCCAGCACCGGCAGGCCCTGGGACCTGATGGCGTGGGGCTTCAACCGCCACTCCGCGGGGCGGCTGCACAAGCCGCCGGTGCACCTGATGCAGGAGGCCGGCGTGGTCCTCAGCCAGGGCGGCGCCTTCCAGTACTACTACCAGCCCACGCGCGCCGGTCACGTCCCCGAGCAGTTAATCGACACCGCGGCACAGGTCGCCGAGTTCTGTCGCGCGCGCCAGCCCATCACGCAGGGCAGCACCTCCGTCCCGCAGGTGGCGCTGCTGCTGCCCACTGACGACATGATGCGGCGGTCGGACAACGTCTTCCAGACAGGCGGGGTCCGCGAGCACGTGGAAGGGGTCCTGCACGCGCTCCTGGAGCTGCACCACTCGGTCGATGTGCTGGCCGAGTGGAGCCTCGTCGAGCGGCTGGAGGAGTTCCCGCTCGTCGTGGTGCCGGACGCCAAGACGCTGGCGGCGGAGGTGCGCGACGCCATGGTGCGGTACGTGCGCGGCGGCGGGCGCCTGATGCTCATCGGCCCGCACGTGGCCGGGATGTTCGCCACGGAGCTGGGGGTGCGCCTGGACGGGGCGCCGGAGGAGGAGGTAGCCTACCTGAGCTCTCCGCTGGGAATGGGCGCCTCGCAGGGGCTGTGGCAGGCGGTGACGCAGGTGGAGGCCGACGAGGTGGGGCTGCGCTTCCCGACCTTCGAGCCCCGGCACGGCGTGCCCGCCGCTACAATCGCGGAGCTTGGCGACGGAATGATCGGCGCTGCATGGGGGCAGGTGGGCGCCGAGTACCGGCGCTCGCATCATCCGGGGCCGCGGCACCTCATCGGCGAGTTGGCCGAGCGGCTGTTCCCAAGGCCCGCCGTGTCCATCACTGCGCCGCCGACCGTGGAGGTCGCTCTCCGGCGCACCGCCGACGGCCGGCTGGCCCTGCACATCCTCAACCTCAGCAACGCCCAGCGCGCCGACAGTCACCTGGCGGTGGAGCACGTGCCGGAGGTCGGGCCCGTCGAGGTGCGCCTGCGGGTCGATCGCGAGCCGGCGTCGGTCACGTGGGAGCCGGGCGGCGAGGCGCTGCAGTGGTCGTGGGCCGAGGGAGTCCTGGCGACGACCGTCCCGCGCCTGCACATCCATGGCGCCGTGCTGACCGATTAGTGCTCAGTCGCGGAAGTTCGCATTATGCAGTGCCACGATCATCGGTACCATGCTGCCATGGAGGGGCTGCCGCGAGCGAAGAGAGCGGTGGGAGGTCCGGAGCGCAGCAAAGGACCTCACGGGTTCCACCTCGGCCCACCGGCTGAGTAGCGCAGGCGCTCCCGCCGTGAAAGGAGAACCCGATGGCGAAGCTGGTGGCGCTGATGATGATCCTGACGGGGATGCTGATGGCGGAGGCCGGCGCACAGGGCGAGCTGCCGGAGGCGACGTGGGAGCTGGTGACCGAGCATGCGCAGTTCGGGCCCCGCGATACCGCCGAGCCGCTGATCTACGACGGCAAGATGTGGCTCAGCAACGGCTACTACCACGGGAACGTGCTCTACCCCGACCTGTGGGTCTCGGAGGATGGCGAGGACTGGCGCTGCGTGCTGGAGCAGACCCCCTATGGCCCCTACTCCGAGATGGTCGTCTACGACGGGAAGATGTGGGCCATCAAGGGCAGCGTGTGGACCTCCACGGACGGCGAGAGCTGGGAGCAGGTGCTGGAAGACACGCCGTTCGGCGTGCGCGGCTATGGGGAGGTGCTGGTGCACGAGGGCAAGATCTGGCAGCTCGGCGGCTCGGACATCTGGAGCACCACCGACGGCGTCAACTGGACGCGCGTGGCGCAGGACCTGCCGTACGGCGGCCGCTCGGGCTCGGCGATCCTGTCGTTCGACGGCAAGCTGTGGCTGATCGCCGGGAGCGTGGGCGTACGCAGCGACCCACCTGAGAGCGGCTACGAGAACATCACGACCTACAACGACGTGTGGTGCTCGGCGGACGGGGTGACGTGGGAGCGCGTCCTCGAGCACGCCCCCTGGGCGCCGCGGAAGTGGGTCTGCGGCGAGGTCTACCGCGACCGCATGTTCATCATCGGCGGCTATGACAACCGCAACGAGGCGAACTTCGGCGACATCTGGTACAGCGCCGACGGCGTGAGCTGGCATGAGCTGCCCACGCCTGAGGGCTATAAGGGCCGCCACGAGGTCTCGCCCTACGTCTTCCAGGACAGCCTGTGGATCGTCGCAGGCAACACCTGGCCCGTCGTGAATGACGTCTGGCGAGTGACGATCCCGAAGGAGTGATGCCGGTGGCTCGCGCGGTCTGCGTCATGACGCTGGCCTCGATGCTGATCGCGGGCGAGGTCGCGGCACAGCAGGTGACCTCGTTCGAGAGCGAGGACTGGACCGAGCGGTTCCAGCCGGGGAGTGTGACGGCCGAGCGCGTGCGCGAGCACGCCACCGACGGCGAGTGGGCGCTGCGCGTGCTGTTCCCAGGCGCGGAGGAGGACACCTGGCCAGGGGTGAGCCTCTTCCCGCAGGTGGACACCAGCCAGAAGCAGGTGCTGATGTTCGACGTCTTCAACCCGGCGGAGGAGCCGGTGCGCCTCTCCTGGCGGCTCGACCTGGCCGACGAGAGCACGCAGTTCGGCGGCACCGGCGTGCAGCCGGGGGCATCGACGGTCGAGCTGTGGGTCTCGGGCCTGGGTCCCCTCACGCGCATCTACCTCTACATCCGCATGCCGCGCGCCGACCACGTGCTGTTCTTCGACAACTTCCGCTGGGCCACCGTCGAGGACCGCTTCCGGCCGCTGGTCTATGTCGATGACGCCGAGCCGCCGGAGCCTACCGACATGGAGCGGGTACGTGGCTTCATCCTCTTCAGCCGACCGCTCACCGACGTGGTGTTCGCCACCAGCCCGCCGCGGGACCGGGAGCGCATCGACAGCGTTGACGTCTTCGCCACGCCCGGCGAGTACGAGCCGGCGACGCTGGCGATCTTTGCGCTGGAGGACCTGACCGGGCTGGAGGTCCGCTTCGAGGGCGTGCCCGCAACCGGCGAGGTGCTGCCCGTGCGCTGCCTCAACAAGCGCGTCACCTACAAGTCCGAGGAGTACCTTCGCGACATGCCGGTGCTGTGCGAGCGGCGCGAGGCCGTGGACGTGGCGGCCGGCGCGTCCAGGCGCTTCGTGATCGATCTGCACATCGACGAGAACGCCCCGGCGGGCATCCACCGGGGGAGCGTGATCATCTCCCGCGCCGGCGCCGAGCCGGTGACGCTGCCTATGCGGCTGCGTGTGCTGCCCTACCGACTCGCCGAGCCGGCGGACATGTTCTGGGGCGAGTACTACACCGGGCCGAAGCTGGTGGAGGGCGAGGAGGAGGCGCTGGCGCAGATGCGCCGCGACCTGGCCGACCAGCGGGCGCACGGCATGAGCTCGTTGGGCCTGACCTTCGGCCTGCCCACCGATAACGTGACTTGGGGCGAGGACGGAAGCTGCGAGATAGCCCTCGAGGGAACGCGCTACGCGGCATTCATGGACATGTACGTGGAGCTCGGCTTTCCGATGCCGGTGATCCTGCTATCGGACAGCGGCCAGGCGGCCGCCGGCATGGCCGGTGACTTCGGCGTGGACAGCGAGCAGTGGGCCGCCCACTACCAGGCCTTCTGGCGCACCATGCAGGCCGAACACCGGCGGCGCGGCTGGCCGGAGGTCATTGTCCAGCCCGTCGATGAGCCCGGCTGGCAGAGCCGCGAGAGGCAGCTTCGGAACGTGCGGTGCCTCAGGCTGCTCAAGCAGATTCCGGGTATGCGCACCGAGCAGGACGGGCCGGGTGACGAGTACTTCCACACCGAGGCCGGGCCCTGGGCGGACGTGTGGAACTACAACGGGGGAATCGCGGAGCGCGAGGTCGTTGAGGAGGCGCAGGACGCGGGCAGGATCGTCACGGTCTACAACTGCGACGTGGAGAGCTACCGGCCGGAGGTGGACCGCTACGCGGCCGGATGGTTCCAGGTCGCCGCCGGCATCAACGGCTGCTACAACTGGGCCTACATGTCCTGGAACGGCAGCCCCTACGATGACCTCGACCACGCCACCGGTTCTTGGATGCACGTCTATCCCCCGATGGGCCAGGAGCCCGGTGGGCCCTCAACCGGCTGGATCGGCGCGCGCGAGGGCGTGGATGACTATCGCTACGTGCACACGCTGCGCCAGGCCATCCGCCGCGCTGAGGCCGCCGGCGGCGAGGCCCGCGCCGCCGCCCGCGAGGCCCGGAGGGAGCTGGATGGCATCGTCGCCGGCATCGACTACAATCCGCGAATCCGCGGTACCGCGCGCTGGACACAGACGGGCGCGCTGCCGGACGGCACCGAGACCATCGGGGGGACACTGAAGCTGCCCAACGGCTGGCGGCACGCTGACTACCTGGTCAACCGCTGGCTGGTGGCGCAGGCCACGATGCGCGTGCTGGAGGCGCTGGGCGAGATCCCGCAGCAGTAGACGTACCTGCAGCGATCCGAGCGCGAGCAAGGGTGCGAACTCCCGGAG
>JBNGDZ010000105.1:0-11546 GCA_049975765.1 Armatimonadota bacterium | reverse complement strand
CTTGGTGCGCAGGCCCTTGCCGATGCCCAGCGGCTTGACTCCATCGCCACCCATGGCGACCACAGTGCCGGCCGCCACGCGCTCCTGGAGGTCATCAGCGTCAGTCTTCTCGTCCTCCGCTATCTGTGTCAGAACCTCGTCAGCAATGCGTAAGCCCGTCATCTGCGGGCCCATCAGGATCGTCTCCAGTACGCGTCGCGTTGTCGCTGCGACTCCTGCCTGTGCCGCGCCCCGCGTCGGTCGGGCGGACATGCCCGACGACCCATGCTCCTTGCTCATGCCGCAGCCTGTAGTCTCCTCACGGGGAAAGCACGTAAGCCCACAAGACGCGCCCATGGGCTCTCAAGCATTATACATCACGCACGCAGCGGCGGCAAGTTCCTGCGGGCCCGTCGGGGTGCTCCCATCACCCGTCGCCGACATCCGCTACGCCGTGTGCGCCCGATCCGCGGAGGCGCCGTGGCGCCGATCTCCTGCACTGTCCGAAGGACCTTGGGAGGGGTAGGAGGAAACGGTGCCGCAGCGAAGACAGCAGTCCGGGAGGTGGGGACATGCGCACACTCACGATCGCCGTCGCGGCCGCCGTCGTCGGATCGAGCGTGGCAGCGCAGCAGGTGGAGATAGAGAGGTGGCGCGTGCAGGCCACTGGGCCGGTGACCGTGACGATGCAGGCCACAGACGAGGTGGGCGACGTGTGGGCGCGGGACGCCGCAGGCACCTGGCACCGGCTGGAGGTCGAGCGCCGGGACGGACGGCTGGCAATGAGTCTGGGGCCGGAGCAGACCAGCGGCGGTTCGGTGCTGGTGGTCATCGACCCGCCGCGGTGGCTGGAGATGGACGACGCCAGGCCGCCGGAGGTGGTCCGCTTCACCGTCGGCGGCCGCAGCTTCGCCGGGCAGACTCAGGCCGCCCTCGGCTGGACAGAGGAGCTGCCCGGGAGGGTGATGCTGGCCGTCCGGGACGAGAAGAACCCGCTCGACCCCGCCTCCATCACTGTGACCGTGCAGGGCCGCACGCTGCGGCCGGGGGACGGGGGCGTCTCCTTCACCGCGCACGACGAGCGCAGCGGCACGCTCAAGATCCTGCCTCAACAGATCGAGGGGCTGGCGGAAGCAGTCCGGGGGGCCATCGCGATCGCGGTGGACGACTTCGCCATCGACGACCAGCAGACGCGCCGGTCGGTCTCATGGGCGCTCGCGCCCTCCATGCCCCTGGAGGACGGCACCGTCATCACGGTGGACAGCCTCACCTCCGACGAGGGCTGGAGCGACTGGTCGGTCATCGCCGACGGCGAGGTCATGACCGAGGAGGACACCACCACGGCCGGGAAGACATGGCTCTCCGACGAGCGCGAGGATGCCCACTGGCTGCGGTTCGAGTTCCCCCAGCCGCGTGTCGTCAACGGCGTGGACCTCTGGTGGCCCTACTACCAGACGTGGCGCACCTCGCGCAGGTACCAGGTGCAGACCCGCCAGGACGGCCGCTGGGTGACGCAGGTGACCGTCCAGGACCAGGAGGAGAGGCAGCACTCCGAGCACCGCTTCGAGCCGGTGGAGACCACCGCGGTGCGCATCCTCCAGTCCCCGATGGGCGGCCAGGCCGAGCGCCAGAACCTCATGTGGCTCGCGGAGGCGCAGGTCTCCTTCGCGCAGTAGCCTCCTGCGGCGGGGTGCTATGGGCCTGTGTCAGCGGAGTTGAGCCGCTCGGCGAACGTGTCGTAGACGCTCGCCGCCCAGCCCCGAATGCGCTCCCAGTCGCGGTAGTCGTGGCGGCCCTCCGTAGGCTGCCGCTGCCTGCCCATGATCGCCTGCATGATCAGCCGGACGGCGAGGTTGTACCTGCTGTAGTCGACCACCCCCGCCAGGTTCCCCACGGACACCGGCTCGACCGAGTTCGCGTACCGCCGCAGTCGCGGCGCCATCTGCTCAGCGACCTCCTCCCGGGACTCGTCGCCCCCTGCGGCGGCGCTGCAGTGGAAGTAGGCGGTGGGGTGTGACGCGAGCGCGTCCTCGTGTCGGGCCACGAAGCGCCGGGCCGGCTTGAGCCAGTTGCCGGCCCACACGGGCGCCCCGACGACGAAGACGTCGTAACCCTCGACCGATTCGACGTCGCGGCAGCGGACCACGTCCACCTCGGCCCCTCGCTCGCGAAGCACCTCCGCGATTGCCTCTGCGGTCTCGCGGGTGCTGCCGTGCGCGGTCTCATAGGCCACCAGGATCCTCATCATCGCACCACCCTCTACTCGCTGGATAGTGTGGCCTTCGACGCATTCGCGGCCTGCGCCTGCAGCGCTGGCCGGGCCCTCCCTGATGGAGGTGCAGCGCGGCTGGGCGGCCAACCCTCACGCACTCGGACGAATCGGCCGGCCCGGGGTGATGAGGCCATGCTCAGGACAGTCGCGCTCCTCGTATCACTCAGCGCAATCGGGGCGATGACCATGACAGCTCCCGCCCAGCAGGAGCCCAAGCGCTACCGCATCCCACCTGACGTGATGCGCCACGAGAACGGCTTCTGCTACATCGCCGGCATGGACTTCGGCGAGGAGGGCGACAAGTTCACGGACAACGGCTCGCAGCTCATGGTCTTTGAGGATGGCGAGAGGCTTGGGCCACCGCACTCTCTGCACAGGGACATCCGCGAGCGAGGCGAGGGGCGCTACTCCCACTGGACCCGCGAGGGCCTCTACTTCTCGGCCTCCGACAACACCGACCCGCGCAGCAACGGTCGCGTCTACGAGGTGGCCTCCACGAACCCCCACAGCATGCTGGGAGGGCTGGAGGGCCTGCCGTGCACCGAGCGGACCCACGTGGAGGAGATCACCACCTCGGAGCATGAGTACGAGATCGAGATGGGCGGGACGCTGGACATGGAGAACACCCTCACCGTGGCCAGCAGCAACTACCGCGTCGCCTTCCAGCCCAATCTGCAGCTCACCATCGAGAACGCCGGCGACACGCCGGTCGTCAATCCCCGGCTGGTGATCAACGATCGCGGGAACTGGTACACCTTCGAGAGCCTGCTGGAGGAGTTCACGCGGGGGGCCCAGACCGACCAGGAGCGGGTCTACCTCATCTGGCAGAACATGCGCATGAACCTGTACCACGAGAGCCCGCTCTTCGGCGATCAGGAGCCGCACGACCCGGTGCGGCTGATGAACATCTTCGGCTTCAATCTGTGCGACGACGCGGGCAACGCCGGCTGCTCGCTCTACCACCACGGCGGCTTTCCCGGCTCGAAAAACCGCGCGCTGCACGGGCACGTGCAGTGCGAGGCACTGGTGGACGGCCAGTTCCAGTTCATGGACATCGACATGGACTGCTTCTACCTCGACCGCGAGAACGAGATCCCGGTCAGCGGCGACGCTATCGCGCGCGACCACGACCTGGCCCGCCGGGAGCTAAACTACGGCCCGGAGGTCGGCAAGTTCACGCCCAGCGACGCCCCAGCCGCGCTCTTCGGCCCCGATGACGGCGAGGCGTTCCCGACCCTCCGCGGCCATGAGATCGCCTATACCCTCCGACCCGGCGAGCGTGCCGTCCTCCGGTGGGACGACATCGGCAAGTGGTGCGCGGAGAATGCCGAGCGTTCTCACCGGCCAAAGTACTTCGGAAACTCCAGGTTCGTCTTCGAGCCGCGCCTCACGCTCGCGCGCATCCGGGCCGACGCGGCGTCCTTTCAGGATCTGGCGGCCGCCGACGAGGGCGTGGCCGGCACATCGCGCGCCGGGCAGGTCACCTACCGCATCGCCGTGCCCTACGCTATCTGCGGCGGCACGGTCAGGGCGCAGTTCGCCGGCGGCCGGGAGGACGACGCCTTCGCCGTAGGCCTCTCGCTCGATGGCGAGCAGTTCACCGAGCTGTGGTCCGAGGAGGGCCAGGGCCCGCACCGGGCGGAGGTAGCGCTGGACGGGGCCCTGGACGTGCACAACACGCCGGCCAAGTATGAGTACTTCGTGCGCCTGCGGCTCGGCTCCGCCGCGGCGCCAACGGCTGTGCTGCGCTCTCTGGAGATCGAGACGGATGTCATGGCTGCGCCGCAGTCGCTGCCGCGACTCAGGCTGGGCGTCAACAGGTGCGTCTACAGCGACGAGACCGACGGGCCGCACGCGGTGCGCATCACCCACCAGTGGCGGGAGACCGAGGCCATCAGGCCACTCGAGCCGCCGACCGCCATTGAGCCCGCCGATGGTGCGGAGGTCGCCGACTCCATCGTGCAGTACTCCTGGGAGCCGGTGGAGGGCGCCGCGCGCTATCACCTGCAGGTCAGCCGCCGGGCCGACTTCGCCTGGCCCTACCGCACCAGCCTCGACGTGATGATCCCGCAGACCACCTGGGAGGTCCCCTTCACCGGCATCTACAGCCCGGACGTCACCTACTACTGGCGGCTTCGCACGCGCGACAGATGGGGCGCCTGGGGGCGCTGGAGCGAGCCGCGCACCTTCACCTGGCTGGGGCCGCGGGTGCCCGTGAAGGTCCGGCTGCAGTTCGACGGCCGGACGGGAACGCTGCGGTGGGAGCCCAATCCCCGCGGGCCGCGGCCGACGCGCTACGCGGTCTTCGGCTCTGACGAGAAGGGCTTCACCGCCAATCGCGAGCCCCATGTCTCCTACACGCGGGGCGAGGTGCCTGGTAATCTCGTCGGCGAGACCGACCGCACATCCATGGTCGTGATCGGGCCGGACGCCGAGGCGCCGAACACGAATCGCGTCTTCTACCGCGTGGTGGCCATCGACGAGAAGGGCACCGAGAGCGGCAACTCCGACTACGCCGAAGCCCCGCACCCCTTCATCTACTCCTCCCCTCCAACTCTGGCCCGCGCTGGTGAAGAGTACCGCTATGAGGTGAACAGCCTGCGATCTCTCGGTGACGTGCAGCATCACTACGAGGAGCCAGGCAACCAGTTCTGGGATACCGAGGAGAACACCTTCTCCATGGCGAATGGTCCTGTGTGGCTCTCGATCGACGAGCAGGCGGGAGTCCTCTCCGGCACGCCTGGGGCGGCCGATGCGGGGACGGCTGCCGTTCGGGTGGTCGTGAGCAACCAGTTCGAGGGCCGCGGCGAACAGCGGTTTGAGCTGACCGTCGTCCCGTAGCCGTCCGACCCTCGGCCGGCGCGAGGGATTATCTTGGAGGGTCTTGCAGGTGGAGGCAGGTGGCGGCGCCGAAATAGTCCATGGTGAGGCAACAGGACGCCAGGTGCGTCTTAGCATGCGTCGAACAGCGGGAGGTCGGAACGATGAGAGGACTCGCAGTACTGGCGGTGTTGGTGGTGCTTGTGCTCGTGCTCATTCCGCTCGTGGGCTGTCCGCCCCAGCAGCCGGAGGAGCCGGAGATGCCGCCGACGGGACCCGTCGCGGGTGAAGAGCCGCTCCCCGGTGACATCGGGCCAGGCGCCGGCGAAGAGGAGGGCGCCATGGAGGAAGAGGGCGCCATGGAGGAAGAGGGCGCTATGGAGGAAGAGGGCGCTATGGAGGAAGAGGCCCCTGAGGCCCCCGAGGCCCCCTAGCGGTCTCGCAGCGAGCTGACTTAATCCAGAGGGCGCGGCCACAGTCGCGGCCGCGCCCTCCGCACATGGCAGCCATTGCGAACGGCTACAGCCCTTCGGGCAGGATCTCCGCGAGCTCCACGGGCGCGTTGCCCCGATCCACGGACTCGTAGCCGGCCAGCGAGATGGCCAGGGACTTGACCCCCTCCTCGTAGGGGATGGTCGCCTCGCCGCTGCCCTGCACGGCATCCACGAACTCCACCAGCACCGCGCTGGCCCAATCATCGGGCGCATCTTCCGCTACCTCACCGCCCTCTGTCTGCCAGCGGGCGCTGGGGCCGTCGATGGTGAGCAGCGCGCCCTCCGCCACCACCTTGAAGCCGTTATCCCACGCCACCTGTGGCACGAGCGAGCACGACAGTGTGCCCATCGCGCCGCTCTCGTACTCCAGGATCAGCGCCGTGGTGTCCGGGATCTCGAAGCCCTCCTTGTAGGCCACCAGCCCCTGCGGCTCCTCGTAGTCAGCGGGCGGCGTCCAGTCGCGCACCCGCGAGGTCTTCCCGATCACGCTCCTGACGTCGCCGGCCAGAAAGCGCCCCAGGTCCAGCATGTGCGTGGCCTGCTCCACGAGCTGGCCGCCGCCCTGCTCCATCTTCGTCCACCAGCCCTTGTTGGGCAGGCCGGGCATGTAGTAGTGCGCCTGCACCATGGCGATGGCACGCTGGGAGAGCATCTCCCGCGCGGCCACGATCGGCGGCGAGAGCCGGAACATGTAGCCCACCTGCGTGATGATGTCGTGCTCCCGCACCGCGTCCAGGACCCTGGCCGCCATCTCCATGCTGATGGCCACCGGCTTCTCGACGAAGAAGTGGATGCCGCGCTTCGCGGCCTCCTCCTCGATGTCGCCGTGCGCGAAGGGCGGGGTGCATATAACGATGGCGTCGGGCTCCTCGGCGTCATACATCTCCTCGAAGTCCTCATAGGCGCTGCCACCGTACTTCTCCGCTGCCGCCTCCGCGCGCTCCAGGATCACATCGCACGTGGCCACGATCTCCATGTCCTCGTGCTCCTGCGCGCACGCCAGGTGGCGATTGGCTATCCCGCCCGTACCGACGAATCCCAGTCGAACTGCCATCCGGCTCATCTCCCTCATTACGATTGTGCGTCAGTAGGGGGCTGCTTCGGTGCGACGCGGCGCTCGACCTCCCGGATTACCCCGAGACCGGACAATCACAATCAGGCGCCCCTTTCAGTTCTCCTCGTCTTCGTCCTCGCGCCAGTCCCTGGGGCCCTTCACCTCACGGTAGGCCTTCAGCACCTCAAGCGCCGCGGCCTTGTGCTCCCGCAGGCGCTGCTCCTGGGCTGATGCGACCGCCCGCACCTGCTCCGCCAGCTCGTTGAGCCGCTCGGCATCGGGTGGGGCGTCCGCGCCCAGCAGCCGCTCGACCTCCGCCAGCCCCTCATCCGAGGGCGTGCGATCCACGATCTCCACGGCCTCGAGCCTCTGGACGATGTCCCGCAGGCGGTCCGCGAAGGCGGTGTACTCCCGCTGTCGGCGATACATGCGCCCGATCATGTAGCGGATATCGTCGAACAGCTCCCGGATGCTCTCCGCATGCTCGTGCAGGGCCTGCGGGCCGTTGGCCACGTGGCGCTTGAACTCGTCCACCGAGCCGCAGACGTCGCTGTACTTCGTGACGCGGCGCTCAGCGGTGTCCTCGGTAGTCGGCCGCCGGGCCGAGTAGAATGGCTCCGAGCCGTCGCAGCGGACGTCCGGCAGGCTCATGGAGCCGCCGTCCTCGAATACCAGCATCGGAGGTCGGTCAGGGTCGGGCTGCACGATGCTGGCGCGCCCTCGGGCGACGAACTCCACCACGCGGCCGCGGTGCGGCTCCGGGGGCAGCCACTGATCCCACTGCTCGGCGATCTGCCTCTCGCGATCCATGCTCCACCTCCGAGGGTCGCTTCGTTCGGCGGCGAGGCGAATCCTGCGTCGCGCCCGCTGCACAGTCCGGCAGGTCATAGATCCGCCCGCCGCATGTGAGGTCACACTCGCGCCTCGTCCGGGGCCGGAAGCCTCCCCCACCGGAACTGCTGCCGCTGCAGGGCTGCCGCCGTGCGTGACGAAGATACCGCTGCGCTCCGCCAGCCAGGTTGCCGATAGGAGATTGCCATCATGCGCACTGCATATCTCGCCGTCACGGTCGCCGTCATGATGGTCGCCGGAAGCGCCCTCGCGCAGGAGACGACAATCGAGGAGCTGCGCGCCGAGTACCCGCCCAACGTCGAGGCGCTCGATCCAGGCTTCCACTGGGCGCCCGAGTTCTCGCGTGAGGTCGTCACGCCCGAGCGCGACCGCGTGCCCATCCGCACCGACTGGCCGGAGATCGATGGCCTTGAGCGCAGCCCGGTCACCTTCGGCGTGCCCTTCGCCGATGGGGCGCTGGCGTCGGCGGAGAACGCGCGGCTCGTGACCGCCGGTGGCACGCCGGTGCCCGCCGACCTGCGCACCACCGCCACCTGGTGGCGCGAGGACGGGCCGGTCCGCTGGCTGCTGGTCAGCGCCACGCTCGAGCGCGGTCGGCAGTACTCGATCGAGTATGGGACTGAGGTGGCGCCGTTCGAGGCAGATGGGATGGCCGTGACGGAGACTGATGACGCGATCGTCATCGACACAGGGCCCATGCAGGCCACGGTGAGCAAGACGCGCCCCACGATCCTCGACGCAGTCACGGTCGATGGCAAGGCGATCGTGATACCGGAGGCGGCCGCCGCCCACCTGCCGACTGTCGTGGGCGGCGATGGCACTGAGTACCCGGCCTCTGCGGACGGCCTGCAGGCCAGCTTCATCCGGCGCGGGCCGGTGGAGACGGTCATCCGCCGCGAGGGCTGGTACACCTCCGCCGCCGGCGAGCGCTACTGCCAGTTCATCACCTACACGTGGTTCTTCGCCGACAGCGCCGCCGTCCGCCACGATCACACGCTGGTGGTGGGCTTCGACACCACACAGCACACCATCCGCGACATCCGGCTGGCGCTGCCCGTGAGCGATCAGGTTATCGCGGGCCGCTTCTCCCTCGATCCGTCCGCCGAAAACGCGCCGGAGCTGGCCGCGGACGCGCTCCCCGCGCGGCTCGTGCAGACTGGAGCGGAGAGGTGCGTGCTGACCGGTGCAGACGGAAAGGCGCCTGAGGGCGCGCGCTCCGGCGGCTGGGCCGGGGCGCGCGCGGCGAACGGAGCAGGGGCGTTCATCGCCATTCGGGACTTCTGGGAGCAGTACCCCATGGAGATTGAGGTCACGCAGGCGGCGCTCGTTGCGCACCTGTGGCCGCCGCACGACGCGCCGGTGCTCGACTTCACGCCCTCTGCGGTAATGGGCGAGGACTACCCCGGCGACCGCGTCTTCTGGCAGGACTTCTACCGCGGCGGGCTGGACGCCTGGACCCAGGGCTACGGCGTGGCGAAGACGCACAACCTGCAGCTCAGCTTCGCCGGCTCGCCTGAGGATGAGCCCGGCGCTTACGCGGCCACGCTGGCCTTCGACATGCCTGTGCTGGCCTTCGCCGACCCCCAGTACGCCTCCGACACCTGGGCATTCGGGCGCGTGCACCCCGAGGACCACGAGCAGCTCCCGCAGATCGAGGCGCTCATCGACGCCATCCTCCACCGCAAGCACTGGCTGCGGGACCGGCTGGGCAACTACGGGTGGATTGACTTCGGCGATGTGAACTACAACCTCGCGAACCCCACCGACCCAGACGAGATCGACTACGTGCACTGGCGGCACTGGGCGCAGATGTTCTACGGCGGCCCGAACATCTACCCGCTGCTGTTCATGCGCTCGGGCCGCCGCGACGCCTGGGACTTCCATCGCGTCAACGCGCGGCACATCATGGACTTCGACATCTGCCACCTCGACAGCGATGAGAGCCACGACTTCCGCTTCGAGAAGCGCAAGGGCGGTCGCTACGGCGGCAACGGTGGCATCTGCCACTACGGTGCCAACATCTACACGCTTGGCTGCGACTGCCACACCCGCTTCATGCTGTGGGACTGGTACCTCAACGGCAATCCGCGCGCCCTGGAGGTCTTCGACGAGTTCGCCTCCCAGTACGCGGCTCGCCGGAATCTCCCGCACAACCTCGTCTATCGACACCGCATGACCGGCGGCAGCCTGCGGCTGTTCTCGGAGGCCTATGAGGCCACCTGGGACCCCGAGTACCTCTCCTGCGCCCATCAGTTCGCCGACATTCTCTACGACGCCCAGGCCGAGCTTGGCTTCACCCGCTACGATGACGTCTACATGAACGAGGGGAAGGTGAAGTACTACCAGCTCACGGGCGATGAGCGCATGCGCGAGCTGTTCCTCAATGACATGCGCGTGCTGAGCAGGCGCCGGAACGCCGACGTGTTCGCGGACTGCAGGTCAACGACGCTCTGGGGGCTGGCGCACGCCTACTGGTTCAGCGGCGACCGCGTATTCCTGCCCTACGCCATGTGGCAGCTCGAGGTGGCCCTCAGCCGCGTGCCGACCTCGGGCGAGCCGCACGAGATCGGGGCTGTGGGCTGGACCTTCGAGCACGCCTACGAGGCCACGCTTGGCAACCAGCTCCCGGTCTTCGCGCAGCTTCTCGCTGAGGTCGCTGACCTTCCTCAGCCGGCCGGCCCCACCGCCATCGGCAACGGGCCGATCTACCTCGACCAGCCCCAGGACGGCGAGCTCACCGCCACGCTGCAGGTGAGCATGTACCAGAGCGTCCCAGGCCTGAGCGCGGCCCCCTTCAGCAACTGGCAGAACTGGGCCCAGAGGCTGCCCGAGGAGGACCAGCCCGCGCTGGAGGCCATCGGGCCGGACGGGGTGACGATCGCCCGCGTGGCGCTGCTGGGCGCGCGCTCACAGGGCCCGTGGGCCTTCACGGGCCCCGAGGGCTCGCGCGAGACGCTGCGCCTGCAGCTCCCGGCGGACGGCCGGACCGGCACCTACGCGATCGTCCCCCGCAGCCCGTGTGTCCCGCTGCACCTGAAGGTCATCGACACCAGCGGCCCGCACGTGCTGCTCGACACGCGCGACTGCTGGAGCTTCGCCGCCACGCACTACTTCCGCGTCCCGGCCGGCACCGGCGAGTTCGCCATCGAGGTGAAGGCCCTCGTGCTGCGGAGCGACATCGCGGTGACGGTGCGCAACGCCGCCGGCGAGGTCGTGGCCGAGCGTGCCTGGGAGGTCGGCTCGGAATGCCGCCACGATCCTGAGCGCATTGAGCTGGACGCCGGCCGGCCCCAGGAGGATGAGGCCTGGTCGCTGACCTACCTGGCGCCCATGGCGACCTTCCTGAGCTTCGAGGGCGTACCGCCGGGCGTGTCGTCCGCGTCCGAGGAGCTGTTCGTCCCCGCGCGGATGCAGCCGCGGCCGGAGGTGGATCGGCTAGCAGGCGAGGTGCCCATGTACGGCGCCTCGCCGCTTCGTGACGGTGGGCAGGCGATTGGCCTGCCCGAACAGGTCGGCATCGCGATCGCGTCACCCGATGGCGCGCCGCTGCTCAACGAGACTGAGGGCACTATCGAGATGTGGGTATGCGACCTGCGCCGGCCCACGGACCTGCACAACCGCTCGCTGATGCGCTGCGGCGACCTGCACCTGTACAGGCGCATCCGGATCGGGACCTACCTCTACATGGGACCGGGTCATCAGACCGGGATGGTGCTCCCGGCCGGCCGCTGGGCGCACCTGGCGGCCACGTGGCGCCCGTCCCAGCGGGACCCGGGCAAGCTCGAGGTCGCGCTCTATCTCGATGGGGTGCGCGTGGAGACCAGCTACAACCGCCACATCGCCCCCGAGGAGGGCTGGGCCGGGACAGAGCTGTCGATCCCCGCTGCAAGCGCGGGGCTGTTCGTCGATGAGCTGCGCGTCTCCGACGTCGCGCGGTACTCCGCGAGTTTCGATCGGCCGATGACACCCCCCGAGCCTGACGAGCACACGCTGGTCCTGTCACACTTCGACGGGGACGCAGCGGCCCTGGTGCGCGCGCGGGAGGTGCAGTGGGAGGTGCGGTGACGGGCTGGCC
>JBNGDZ010000104.1:0-11594 GCA_049975765.1 Armatimonadota bacterium | reverse complement strand
GTGAGACTGCATGGCAGTGTCCAACACAATCGCCGGTCGCCACGATGTGGGTAAGGGCTATTCGTCCCGGAGCGCAACTGACCACCGGAGCCGTTGGCGCTGTGCCCGCTGCCCCTCTCCGAGAGCAGGCCGCGGGCGAGGCCGCCGTTCCTCTTCGCTACTCGGCGGGTGCCACCTCCGGCCGACGCCGCGTCAGGGCCACGTCGTCGAAGCACGCCTTCCCGACGCCGTTGATCCCCAGGCGCACGGCCACGTACGCCACGTCCTCCCGGGTGATGACCGTCCGCACCGTCAGCTTCTGCCAGCCGCCGGTGGCCTGCACGCGCCCCATCTCAACGTCCTGCGGGATCCAGCCCTCAACGGCCGCGCCCTCGGCGTCGAAGCCCAGGATCTCCAGCACCGCTCCCCGCTCGGTCTTCTGCAGGTCCTTCTCGATGCGCAGCCACGCCGTCGCCTCCAGGGCATCTCCACTGCTCGCCGGCACCAGCGCACTGCGCGCGTCCGCGGTCACCCAATCGTACTCCCTGCCCTGGTAGATCGAGGGGCTCTCAGAGGTGAACTGCAGCGCCCTCTCGCCAGTGCGCGCGTCGCCTACCAGGGCTCGCTGACCGGTCTGGTCGTGCGCCGCCGGCAGGTCCGGCCAGCCCACGACCTCGCCGTCGGCCATCTCCTCGAAGGACGGGTTCGCAAGCAGGTTGCCCGAGGGCCCGGCCCTCTCCAGGGCCTGCAGAAGCGGATAGTAGCGCTCCGCCAGGTAGAAGTTCGGCAGCACCCCCGCATCGCGCGCGAAGGGATTCGTGTTCATCCGCTGCCAGTGCTCGTACGTCGCGCGTCGCAGCGTCCTGGATGCTGCCCGCGCCGCCTCGAACGCGGCGGCGAACCGCGCCTGCTCGATCTGCTCGCGCGCCGCCGCGACATCCCGTCCGGCATCGGCCACCGCCGCACGCAGGTCCGCCGCATACGGATAGCCCATCGCCTCCAGGGCACTGAGCACCCGCGCCGCTTTGTGGCGGTGCGCTCCAGCAGCCTGCGTCGCGAACTGTGCGGCGTCCGCCCGGAGCCGGCCGATCCTTTCCTCGGCCCCGGCGCTCAGCGCCTCGTCATCCGTGATCAGCACCAGCCCCGTCATGTCCACGCGCGGCGCGCGCAGGGCCGTGCCCTCGGCCCGTCCGGTGATGTCCACCAGGCCCCCATCCAGCGACAGCTCGTAGGCCCGCTCTGACTCCCGCAGCTCCCGGCCCAGGTCCACCGCAACGTTTCGAAGCATCGCGGCGTCCACGTGATACTGGGTGTCCCCGGTGATGACCACCAACAGCACCAGCGTCCCGCCCGGAAACTCCACCGGCCACGCATGCAGCATCGGCTCGGACGTGTCCAGCTCCTCGCCGACCGTTCCCTCGGCCAGCCACGGGCCGATAATCTCCAGCTCGCAGCCCACCAGCGCCGCCTCGGCGTAGCGGTCAACGCCATGGTACTCCTCGGTGAAGTAGCGGTTCAGGAAGTACATGATCCCCCTGCACCCGGCACCGATCGCCGAGTAGGCCACCATCCGCAGGTTCGAGCCGTCCGGGTACAGTGACGGGCACCACTTCACAGACGGGTCCAGGTACCGCTGCGTGTACCAGATCTGCACATGTCCCTGCGCCCAGGTCCACAGATAGCTCTCCGGCCGCACGAGGGCGTGCCGCTCCCGCAGCCGCTCCTGGTAGTCCAAGAGCGTCGGCTCCTTGAGCAGCGGGTAGTGATAGGCGCAGAACATCCCGTCAAACCACTGGTATTGCTCCCAGTCGCCGATGACGTCCAGCATGATCGGCCGGTCGTACCGATCGCGCTCGCGGATCCAATCGTGGGCATGCCGCACCTGCTCCACGTGCTCGCCGCGAAGGTCGTCGCCGATGTTCCACGCCAGCAGGTTGGGGTGGTCGCGTACAGCCAGCACGTGCTCCTCGTGCCTCTCGGACCATCCAGGCGCGTGGGGGTAGCTGATGATCATGAAGTCGTGCTCCGCAGCATCCTCCAGCAGCTCCGGCACCGCCGCGATGCCGCTGTGCACGCAGTTGAAGTGATGCCGCTTCATGGACTCCACAGACTCGACGACGCCCCAGCAACCGTAGGGAAAGAACGGCTCCCCATCGACGTACAGCATGTCGTCCTCGAGTCTTACGCGGGGCATCTGCTGCGCTGCGCACGGGAGTGCCACGAGCACAGCCAGCGCGAGCACCAACGCTCTCATCCACATGCCGTTTACCTCCTCCGTGAGACCGTGAACAGACTCGTCCGCACGTGTCAGCCGCGCGGGCGGCCTGTGGCAGAGCCGGTCGCTGCCGACGGTCAACTCGCCGAGCCCAACCCAGACGCTGCTCATAGCATTCCGTCGGGGCTCACCATCTCCTCTGTCCGGCCCGTGCCGACACGCCCGTTCCGGCCCCAGCGGTGACCCCGGGGCAACGCGGCCGCGGTCGGGCATGCGCGTCCGCCTTCGGGCCACCGTGGGTGCCACGCCGCCCGTCGGTCCACGAGCTTCGTCGTGGTCCCGCAAAGGCAGGACCCATGGGCGTGCGAGACAGGACTTTCGGCCCGCTGGAGACGATGGGGGTATGGCTATGCTTAATGCTGGTAGGGGTCGGCTCGACTGGGGTGGGCGGGGTCCCAGCGCGGCCGGACAGGACCAACGCTGCAGCCGGATACTGCCAGATGCGGATGTGACGGGAGGACTCTCGATGTCGGACGCCGAAGTAGTCACAGCTGACAAGCCTGCGCCGGCTCGCGCGGGTGACGGGGGTGCCGAGCGGGAGGCGGACACGCACCGTGGCGTCGGATTGTTGACCGGGCTGCGAAGCCGGGCGCTGTTGTGGGCTGGCGTCATGCGCGTCGGGCTCCACGAGCCTGCGCTACGTGCGTGGTTTTCGGGCAACCGCCTCCGTCAACTCTCGGTCGCTCACGAGGCCAGGGCTCGCGAAGACGGCTGGAGCGCACCCCCGCGAACCGTGAGCCTGCGCGTCACCTTCCTGTGCAACGCCAACTGCCGGATGTGCGCCTTCGCCAATACGGTGGACCCAGAGAGCGGCCGTCCCGTGACCTCTCGCGATGGGTTCATCGACTTCGATCTGGCACGCCGTCTGGCTGATGAGCTGGCACCGTCGCGAAGCATGCTCAGCATCACCGGTGGGGAGCCGCTGGTGTGGGGCGACCGGCTCTTCGACCTCATCGACCACTGCCGTGAGCGCGGCGTGCCTACCACAGTCACCACCAATGGGACCTACCTCGGCGCCCACCTGAATCGCCTCCTGGAGTCTCCGCCGGAGATTCTCATCGTGTCACTGCTGGGCCCGGAGTCCGTGCACAACAGCATAGTGCGAATCCCGGCCTACTCCAGGATACGCGATGCTCTGCTCGAGCTACTTGCGCGCAAGCAGGGCGATCGCTGGCGCAGGCCGGCCGTGGTGACGAACACCGTCATGCTGCCCGAGAATGCCAGCGTCTTCCCGCAAGTCGTGGCACTCTCACGAGAGTTCGGCGCCTGCGGTGCGAGTTTCCAGCCAGTGTGGTTCGCGACGCCCGTCACCGATGAAGCGGCTGAGGCCGGGGAGGGGACCGATGTGACTGTGAGCTCAGCCTGCGGGGGTATGCTCACGGCGGCGTCCCTTGGGACGGAGCTGTGGGAGGGAACCCAGCGGATTCTGGCCCATTCAGTTCGACTGAGACAGCCGGTGTTTCTCTATCCGCGCCTCTCGCGCACCGAGGCTGCGACGTACTATGCCGAGCCCGAGGCTCCGGTGCTCCGCACTCGCGCGCTGTGTGGCCACCTGTTCGCCCAAGTGCTGCCGGACGGCAGCGTCGGCGTGTGCCCGGGCCAGAGCGTGGGCAGCCTGCACGAGCACAGCTTCGGGGCGATATGGAACGGAGCGGCGCTGAGGCAGTTCCGGCTGCGCCTCAAGCGGGCGGGGATGTTCCCGCGCTGCAGCCGCTGCTGCCAGCTTTGGCGATATGACTGAGGTGGCTTTGCCCCCGGCATCCCGAGGATCCAGGCCTCATCAGCGGGCAGTCAGCGGTTGCCGCCGAGGCCTCAAGGCGGGGCCGCCGGGTCGGCGCATTGCCTCGTGCTCTGGGCCTCTCGCCGCTACCTGGGGTGTTAAGCGACCGGAGTCCCTGGACGCACTCTGCCCCCCCTGATTCGGCACCCGTAGTGTCGAAGGATCGCGCTACGCCCAGAATCTGGCCGCTACGGGCCACCACTGTCGAAGTTGCGCTAACGGGCGCACTCACAGGGGATTGCCCCACACTTGGGACAGCCGTTAGCAAAGCGCGCCGCAGCCTCGTCCATGTCCACGCCGGCCAGGGAGGCCGTGGTCGTCAGCCACGCCAGGACATCGGAGAACTCCGCCGCCATCCGCTCCCGATCCTCGCTCTGCAGCGCCCGCGCCAGCTCCCCTACCTCCTCCACCAGCCACATGAAGGTCCGCTCCAGGCCGCGCTCGGCGTCCCGCTGCCCGTAGGTCTCGTCGATGATGCGCTGGAACTCACGAATGGTCATGGCTCGCTCCATCCATACGAACCGTCGATGGCCGGCCAGGGGATTTCGAGAAAGCGGCCCCCGGTGCCTCCACCACAAAGGACTTCGCCAACCCGGCGCGGAATCCATCGATGTGTGCTACGCCGGGACTGGAGCTGAAGCCAATGGACAGACGGGGGGCGCGGCTGGCCTTCACACTCATCGAGCTGCTCGTCGTCATCGCCATGCTCGCCGTGCTGGCCGCCATCATCCTGGCGGTCTTCCCGAAGGCCAGAGAGATGGCGAGACGGACCGGCTGTGTGTCGAACTGCCGCCAGATCGTGCAGGCCGCGCGCATGTACGCGCACGACCACGACCAGCGGCTGGTGCCGGCGCGCATCCGTGGAGCGCCCGCCCCCAACGTGGGCTACACCTGGTGTGTGCTGCTCCAGCCCTACATCAAGAGCGAGGAGATACTGGTCTGCCCCAATGACGGAGAGCCGACGACGACCGCTCGGCACATCTGCCTGCCGCACAGCTACGGCATGAACTACCGGCTGACCTACAACACCGCCTTCGGGTGGAGTCCGGGTGCGCTGACCAGCAAGCTGACGAACGTCTCCGACCACAGCGGAACGATCCTGACCTTCGAGATCGATACCGAGCTGCGGCAGGCCGGCGCCTCCTACATCCAGCACCGCCTCTCCCGCGTGGAGGCCAGGCACGACGAGCGCGCGGTCTTCGGCTTCCTGGACGGCCACTGCAAGGCCCTGCAGCCGGAGCAGACCATCGGTGAGGACCTGAACATGTGGGAGCCCGGATGACGGCGGATGACGGCAGGCAAAGGCAGAGAACATCAGACTGCAGGAGGCCTGCGGCGATCACATCGAGCCCCACTTGTTCCCGGAGTGGGCGCTGCACGAGCCGCCGGAGGGCAGCTTCGCAGAGCATGTCATCGAGACCGGCAAGCGCATCGTGTGAGGGCACGGCCGAGGAGGTCGAGGGAGGTGGATGCGGTGAAGAGGCGCCGGAGGGGGCCGACTGCTCGGAGCCGCCTGGGCCGCGCATACGGGATCGGCGGCCTCGTCTTGCTCCCGTGGGCCCTCGGAGGGCTGCAGGGCTGCTCCCGACCGGACGACGACGCCGACGGTGTTGCGTTCGCGTACCCGCTGGAGGAGTATGATCGCGCCGAGGGAGTCATCACCGGGCAGGTTCGGACCAGGCTTGAGGGGCAGGGCATCGAGGCCCTGGGGCTATGGCTGGATCTCCGGCCGACCGGCGGCGGCCAGGCTCAACTGACCGCGGATGTGGACGCCGACTGCAGGCGGGACGAGACGGAGGGTGTCGCACGCATAGTCGCCGAGGTGTGCCTGAAGGCGCTGCCGAGGCATGAGCGGGTCACGGTGCGGGTCTTTAGAGTGCGCGAGACCGGCGCCAGGGACGCCCCGCGTCTCGCCGGGACCTGGGTGTGGGATGCGGCCGGCCGCATCGTGAGCTACACCCGTCCCCGAGAGCCGCAGGACTGATCGCTCCGCCGGCGCCCGCTCTGGCGCTCCACCATGCAACCAACAGTGCTGAGGAGAGCACGAATGGAACTTGACGACAGGCAGATCGCTGTATCTGAGATGGATGACGAGCAGCTCCGGGAGGTGCTCGACGAGCACGGCGTGGGGCTGACTGTGGCCGAGGTTCGGCGCATCGCAGAGCTGGTAGGCCGGGACCCCACGCTGGTGGAGCTGCATATCTTCAACGTGGAGTGGAGCGAGCACTGCTCCTACAAGTCCTCCAAAGCCTCGCTCAAGCTGCTGCCCACCGAGGCCCCCAACGTCATGCTGGGCCCGCAGGAGGACGCGGGGATCGTGTTCTTCACCGAGCACGAGGGGCGCGACTGGGGGATCGTCATCGCCCATGAGAGCCACAATCACCCCTCGCAGGTCCTCCCCAATGAGGGCGCGGCCACGGGGATCGGCGGCATCGTGCGAGACGTGGACTGCATGGGGGCGCGCGTCTTCGGCACCGCCGATCCGCTGCGCTTCGGGGAGCCCGACGGCGAGCACGCAGAACGCACCCGCTGGATCGTCCGCGGCGTGGTGGACGGCATCTGGCAGTACGGCAACGCCCTCGGGGTCCCGAACCTCGGCGGCGACATCTACTTCGACGAGACCTTTGATGACAACTGCCTGGTGAATGTGGTGGCGGTGGGGTTGGTGGCCGAGGACGAGATCATACACTCGGCCGTGCCCCCTCAGGCCCATGATGAGCCCTATGTGCTCGTGCTGGTGGGCAAGCCGACCGACGACTCCGGCTTCGGCGGCTCGGCCTTCGCCTCCAAGATCCTCGATGAGGAGGAGCAGGCGGAGGACCGCGGCGCCGTCCAGGTGCCCGACCCCTTCCTCAAGAACGTCCTGGCCATGCGCAAGGCCAATGAGGCCGTGCGGGAGAGGGCCAGGGAGCGGGGGGTTGCCATTGGCATGAAGGATATCGGCGGCGGCGGCCTGGCCTGCGGCAGCTCGGAGATCACGGCCGCCGGTGACGGCTTCGGCGTGGACATCGACCTGGAGCAGGTGCACGTCGGCCTCGAGGGGCTGCTCCCGGAGACGATCATGTGCGCTGAGACCCAGGAGCGCTACGTGCTGGCCATCCCGGAGGACTTCGCCGACGAGGTCCTGGAGATCTACAACGCCGACTGGGACCTGCCCAACGTCTATGAGGGCGCCTGCGCGAGGGTCATCGGCCGCGTGACGCAGGACGGGATGTACACGGTGCGCTTCGGCGATGCCATCGTCACCCAGGCGCCGGTGGAGGTCATCACCAGCGGCATCTCTTACGACCGCGAAGAGCGGCCGCAGGAGTGGACCGAGCCGGAGCCGCAGTTCGAGCAGCCGGAGGACCTGGGCGAGGCGCTGCTGACCGTCCTCGGCAGCAGGAACGTGTGCTCGCGCGAGTACGTCTATCGCGCCTACGACACGGAGGTGCAGGGCAACGCGGTGCTGCGCCCGGGCGAGGCCGGGGCGGGCGTCTGCCGGCCTCTGGAGGGCTGTGACGCCGCGGTGGCGCTCTCGGTGGACGGCAACCCCCGCTACGGCCGGATCGACCCCTACTGGGGGGGCGCGAACGCCGTAGCGGAGGCTATGCGCAACGTGGCGGCGGTCGGCGCAGTCCCTCAAGCCCTCACCGATTGCCTCAACTTCGGCAACCCCGAGAAGCCCGAGCAGTTCTGGCAGTTCCGCCAGGGCGTCAAGGGCGTGGCCGATGCGGCCGGCAATCTGTGGCTGAAGGGCCACGAGGGGACGCCGGTCCCGGTCATATCCGGGAATGTGAGCCTCTACAACGAGTCCGCCACCGGCAGCGCCGTGGCGCCGTCGCCGATCATCGCGTGCGTGGGCGTGATGGAGGACTACTCGAAGGCCGTCACCACGCAGCTCAAGCGGCCTGGCGATGCTATCTACCTGCTGGGGACACGCGGGGACGAGCTGGGTGGCTCGGCCTACTACGATGCACTGGGGCTGGGCCTCGGCGCCAACGTCCCCCGGGTTGACTGGGAGGCCGAGCGCGCCCGCATCTACGCCATCACTGACGCCATCGACCAGGGCCTGGTGGCGGCCTGCCAGGACATCTCCGACGGCGGACTTGCGGTGGCGCTGGCCGAGATGTGCATGGGCCCGTTCGGGCGGGGGGATGTAGGCGCGAACGTGGACATCGCGCCGGCGCTCAATGGCCTGCGGCCCGACCGGGCGCTGTTCAGCGAGTCCGGCGGGTTCGTGGTGGAGGTTCCGACCGGCGAGGAGGCGGGCTTCGAGGCGCTCTGTCGCGAGCGGGGCGTCGAGCCGGTCTGGCTCGGAGAGACGAGAGCGGATCCGGAGCTGAGGATCAGATGCGGCGGTGACGAGCTGGTAAGCATGTCGGTAGCGACCCTGGCCGAGGAATGGACGAGCGGCCTGCCGCGGCTGTTACAGTGATGCAGGAGGTGGCCCGATGGAGTTCGAGATCCCCGAGACGATGATGGCGCTGCGCCTCACCGGCGTGGGCATGGAGAGCGTCGAACTGCAGGAGGTGGACGTGCCGCGGCCGGATCCGGATCAGGTGCTGTGCCGGGTGGAGTGCGCGGCCGCCTGTGCCTCGGATAACAAGATCATCGATCAGGGCGCCGAGCACTCCCTGATGCACGGATGGGACCCGGGCACCTATCCGGTAATCCTGGGCCACGAGGGCTGCGTGCGGGCCGTCGAGGTGGGGCGCAACTGGGAGGACAAGATCATGGTCGGCCAGCGGTACGCGGTGCAGCCGGCGGTGCCCTCGGCCCCGTCGCGGCATCGCGACCGCTACGAGAACGAGGGCCGCGGGATCCGTAAGATCGCCGTGGGCTATACGCTGCCGGGGCTGTTCGCCGAGTACGTGATCGTGGACCCGGAGGTGATGGGCTGCTCCTGCCTGGTGCCGGTGCCGGATGAGGCGCTGCCGGACTTCGGCTGCGCCCTCTCCGAGCCGATCTCCTGCGTGGTGGCGGCCCAGCAGCACACAACGCATGTGGTCAAGGCCTCCCCGGACACGCCACGGCAGGCGCACCTGGGCCTGCTGCCGGAGGGCACGACGCTGGTGCTGGGCGCGGGGCCGATGGGCCTGTGGCACATAGAGCTCGCCATGACCCACCAGCCGGCAAACATCATCGTCTCCGAGCCCGATGACGCCCGGCGGGAGACGGCGCGCCGGTTCTTCACCAGGCGAGCCCGCAAGGCGGGCATCAATCTGGTCCTGACGACACCGCAGGAGCTGGAGTACGTCATCGATGACGTGACCGGCGGCGCCGGTGTGGACGACTGCATTGTGGCGCTGGGAATCAGGGCCGTGCAGGAGAGGTCCTTCGACTACCTGGCTCCGGGCGGGGTGACGAACCTGTTCGGGGGCGTCAAGGCCGATGACAGGATGATCGAGGTCGACGCCCGGCGAATCCACTACGAGTCCATCTCCGTGGTGGGCTCGTCGGGCAGCGACCCCTCGGACATCGCCGAGGTGCTGGAGATGATGGCGGCCGGACAGATCCAGCCCGGACCTTACGTGGCCGCGATGGGGGGCCTGGACGCGGCCCGCGACCTCATCGAGGCCGTCCGAGAGCAGCGCCTCGACGGCAAGGGTATCATCTACCCGCACGTGCGCAGGGAGCTGCAGGAGGTGGACGGCTGGTCGGCGGAGCAGGAGTTGGAGGTCGCGGGAAAGGCATGAGCGTGGTGGGCCGACCCCGGGCGACTGCTGCGAGCGCGGCGAGGCCCGCCCAACACCAGGTCCTTGTGCCGTTCGCGGTTCGCTCGTCGCCCGTAGCTCGTCGCTCGTAGCTTGCCGCTCGTAGCTCGTCGCTCGAGGATGGAACATATGCAGAAGCTGGTGCAGATCGGCGCCGGGAACATCGGCCGCTCCTTCGTGGGGCAGATCTTCTCCCGCGCCGGCTATGAGGTCGTGTTCGTGGACATCGACCAGGAGATCATCGAGGCGCTGAATGAGCGCGGCGAATACGTGGTCGAGATCAAGGACCGCGAGCCGGGGCAGATCACCGTCACCAACGTGCGGGGCATCGACGGCCGCGACACGCGCGCGGTGGCGCGGGAGCTGGCGACCTGCCGCGTGGCGGCTACCGCCGTGGGGCCGGCGGCCCTGCCCTACATCTACCCGAACCTGGCCGCGGGGCTCTTGCGCCGCCAGAGGCTGGGGCACGGGCCGCTGGATGTGATCATCTGCGAGAACATGCGCAACGCCGCAGAGGCCATGTACAACGGCGTGGCCGAGCACGTCCCGCGGGACTTCCCCGTCCGCGAGATGCTGGGGGCGGTCGAGACCTCCATCGGCAAGATGGTGCCTATCATGAGCGAGGAGGTCCGGGAGCAGGACCCGCTGCTTGTCTACGCGGAGGCCTACAACACGCTCATCTGCGACGCCAAGGGCTTCAAGAACCCTGTGCCCGATGTGCCGCAGCTTGAGCCCAAGGAGAACATGAAGGCCTACGTGGACCGCAAGCTGTTCATCCACAACCTCGGCCACGCCCTGTGCGCCTACTTCGCGCACCTGGAGGCCCCGGAGCTGACCTATACCTGGGAGGCCGTCGAGCACGAGACCATCGGGCCGGCCACCCGGGCGGGGATGATGGAGTCCGCACGCGCGCTGATCCGCGGCTACCCGGACGAGTTCAACGAGCAGAACCAGCGGGAGCACGTGGACGACCTGCTGCAGCGGTTCACGAACAAGGCTCTCGGGGACACCATCTACCGCGTGGGCCGCGACGTGCGGCGGAAGCTGGGGCGGGACGAGCGCGTCATCGGCGCCCTGCGCTTCGACGCCCGCCGGCACACCGACGCGCCGTATACGAGCCTGTGCGCGGCGGCCGGAATGCGCTTTCGGGCCACCGACGAGAACGGGGAGATGTACGAGAACGACCGCGACTTCGCCGAGCACGTCTACCCCGAGGGCGCCGAGCACGTGCTGCGGGAGGTCTCGGAGCTGCGCCCCGGCCACCCCATCGACGATCAGGTCTTCCGGGCGGTGATGGCCGCGGATGAGTTCGTGCGCCGGTGTCTGGAGGCCGGCGAGAGCATCCTGGACATCGAGGGCGACGAGTTCGGGACCTTCAGCGAGCAGTAGCGGGCAACGCGCCGGGGACTGAAGGCACAGTGCACACGCACACTGCCGCCCTCGCGACGGCAATTACTATCGGTCTGACGGGAGCGATGATCATGGCGGACGAGGCGCTGCCGCCGCCGGAGACGCGCGGCGTATGGTATCATTGCGGGACAGCGAACACGCTGCCGGATCAGGGCGCGGTCTACTCCGGCCCCATGGCCACCTACTGCGTGTGGCACCGGCCCATGGCGATCTACGCCGAGGAGCCGAACCGCACGCTCTTCGTCTACGGCAACGCGAACAACGCCCCCACCGTTAGCTTCTATGATCACGACAGTGGCGAGTGGGCCTACCCGATGGTGCTGGGCAGCAACCCGGACGGGGACGCCCACCGCAACCCCACGCTGCTGATCGATGAGGAGGGGCATCTCTACGTGTTCTGGGGCGCCCACGGGCAGCAGACGCACGTGCATCGCTCGGCGCGGCCCTACGATAT
>JBNGDZ010000103.1:6124-11681 GCA_049975765.1 Armatimonadota bacterium | reverse complement strand
GTTTATGGTCTTCGATGCAGCGAACTGGGCCATGCTGACCAGCCCTTCTAACCGGTTCTCGCGCAGCGTGGGGCCCGCGCGTGTTGCTGGCCGTTGCTCACTCGTAGGAGCCATACTCCCGCACAAGCTCCATCAGCCGGCAGTAGTTCTCGAAGGACACATTATCGGGCACCGAGTGGTCCGAGTGGTAGACGTACCCGCCGCCCTCCTTGAGCACCGGGATCTTGCCGGCAACCTCGCGCTCCATATCGTCGGGGTCCAGCATCATGCGCACGTCGATGCCGCCGTCCAGCGTCAGGCGCCCGCGATAGCGCTCCTTGAGCGCGATCGGGTCCATGCCGGCCTTGATCTCCAGGGGGTTGAGCACGTCCCAGCCGATCTCGTCCACCAGGCGCGGCACCAGCGCCGTGACGTTCCCGCAGGAGTGCAGCCAGCGGACCTTGCCGTGTTTCGCCGCCCAGTCGCAGAGGATCTCGTGGGCGGGGCGGATGGTGGCGTCGAAGGTCTCCGGCGCCATCAGCAGGCCATTGCGGTAGCCCAGGTCATCGGGGATGCGGATGCCGTCGAAGTCGTAGCCGCGCTCCAGGATCATCTCGCCGAAGTGGACGGCCCGCTCGGCCGCGAACACCTGCATCTCCCGGCACCACTCCGGGTCCTCCACCAGCGCCATCAGGAAGCGCTCGGTGCCTACGACACGGTTGCCCCACACGTCGTAGCCGGGGCCCCAGATGCTGTACTCGACGAAGGCCCCCTCGTCCCGCCACGTCGGCCAACTCCGCTCCAGCATCTGCCAGTCCACGCGGTCCTCGGAGGTGTCCATGCGCTCCCGGGCTTCCTCCCACGAGTGTCGGTCCTTGATCTTGAAGTCGAGGAACTCAGGAACCGAGGCCCGGTGCTTCCACCGCCGACTGGTCTCGCCCCAGACGGTGGTGGAGATGATGTACTCATCGGTCTCCTCCAGGACCTTCGCCGGATAGCGCGGGGAGAGGTCGGCGGTCACTCGCCGCCAGGTGTCGAAGCCGAAGTACTCGGCCACCGAGACGTCCTCCGGCAGTCCCTCGCGCCGCCAGCGCTCGATGGTGCTGGCCCAGGGGCTGTCGTGCATCGGGACCCGGTCGGGCTCGCGGTGTGTGATGGCGGCGGTGATTCGCTCGCGGGAGGTCACAGCGCTCAGCCTCTCTTCGATGGTGCGCCGCGCTCTGGTGTCATGATGGGTAGTTCGTCAGCCACCCTCGCTCGCCCTCAGGCCTCCTGGGCGGTGAGCCGCTCCAGCACGTCGATGCACATCATCATCGCGCGCGGAGTGTGGAAGGGGTCCTTGACGGGCATGGGCAGCAGGCTGAGCAGTCCCTCCGGGCGTTCGCCGCGCTCGGTCAGGCGCATTGACCACTCCCCGTACTCGGGCAGCGGGAAGTGATCGAAGGTCCACTCGTGCACCCGGTCGTACCAGTCCAGGGCCCACTGCTCGCGGCAGTGGTAGTAGCTCAGCAGCAGCGAGTAGAGGGTCTCGGTGTGCACCCACCAGAACTTCTTGTCGTAATGCTCCCAGGCCGGAGCGCCATCCCAGTCGGCGTGCAGGCCCAGCACCAGCCCACCCCACATCGGGTCCCAGGCGGCGCCCACGTGCCACTGCACGCAGTCGATAGCCTGCCGGATTCGCTCGGGCTCGCCGCGGTGGTCGAAGATGTGCATCTGGAACCACATGGACTCGATGGCGTGGCCGGGAACCACCACGCGGCCCTCGGGGCTGTCCAGCTCCTCGCCATCGAGGGAGACGTACTCCAGCAGCAGCATCCTGTCCGGGCGCCGGAAGTGGTCCATCACCTGCAGGGCGTGCTCATAGCCGGCCTCCATGATCTCCTCATCGTCGAGGAAGCGACCCAGCTCGTAGAACACGTTGGAGAAGATCATCGACACCCCGTGGGCCTTGGCGCCGGCCGGCACCTCGTAGGGGGCGGTGAGGTAGGAGCCGGGCTTGGCGAGCCGCTCGCGGGCGCTCTCGTAGGTCTCCAGCGCGACGTCGATGGGCTCCTGCTCGCCGGTGGCCCGGGCGAATTCCGTCATCCCCATGATGGCGAAGCCGTCGGAGTAGATGCTGGTGGGGCCCTCGACCACCTCGCCCTCGGCCGTCACCCAGTAGTTCCAACGTCCCTGCTCATCGCGCCCGTGCTCGAGCACGAAGTCATAAACGTTGCGCGCCACATCCAGCCACTCGGGGCGCTCATCAATGCGGTTGTGCAGCGCGGACCATACGTAGAGAGCCCGGAGCTGCGACCACATGTACTTGTCCGTGCTCGCCACGGTCCCGTCGTCCTCAATGAAGGTGCAGATGCCGCCGTTCTCCCAGTCGATGGCGTGCTCCATCCACCAGGGGACGATGTCGTCCAGGAGTTGGTCGCGGTAGAACTCGTGCAGCCTGTGCAGGTCACTCGACGGTCGCATCACGATCCCTCCGGGCCGGTCGCTTGACGTCATACGCCTCATCGGTCACTTCCGCGCCCGTGCCCTCAGGTCCTGTCTGGGAATCAGGCCGACAGAGATTCGGCGGGCCTCTGGAATCGGCGTTCTCGTGCGCGAGAAATGTAATCATAGGGGAGGAAACCCGTAAGAGGTGGAGAAATGCATAGTATCTCAATATCGCTGGTGGGAGGTGCAATATGATGAAGCGGCGAGGCTTCACGCTGATCGAGCTGCTCGTCGTGATCGCGATTATCGCGATCCTGGCGGCGATCCTCTTCCCGGTGTTCGCCAGGGCCCGGGAGAAGGCGCGCCAGACGAGCTGCCTGAGCAATGTCAAGCAGATCATGCTTGGCATTCTCATGTACGCCGGCGACTATGACGAGCGGCTGCCCCTTTACGGCGGCTACAACCCGCCGTCCGAGCTTCTTGACCCGGCCCATGGACTCAGCTACTGGTGGCTGAAGGTCGAGCCCTACTTGAAGAACGAGCAGATCCTGATCTGTCCCAGCGGCTACCGGGAGGCCATTCAGTCCGGTGGCGAGCGGAACTACGACTACGATGTGGACTACGGCTGGAACACATTCCTGCATGGGGACAAGCTGGCGAAGATCGAGGAGCCGGCCTACGTGATCTGCATCTTTGATGACGAGCGCAACAACTACGGCCGGTGGTACAACGAGTACGAGGCCGGTGCCAAGAACTACCCGTGGGACGCCGACAAGCACAACGGCGGCTGCAACTACGGTCTGCTCGACGGTCACGCCAAGTGGGTCGCCGCCGATAAGGTCCCGCAGGCGAAGAACGGGTACCCCTACCCGCCCTACGCCAAGCGCGAGTTCCGCTTCCGCGAGACGTGGAATCCGTGATGGCGGCCCAGATGGTCTCAGGTCCCTTGCGTGAGGCCGTCGACAGGACGGGGCCCATCCGCCCCGGATGGGCCCCTGTCCATGGCCGGGCGTCCCTCTCTACTGGTAGGTGAGCAGCACTCCCAGGCTGTACTCCGAGCCCTCCACGATCATGTCATAGGCCTCCGGCGCGTCCTCGAAGGCGAAGCGGTGGCTGACGAGGTCGCTGACCGTGAAGGAGCCGTCGGCGACCCGCCGCAGCAGCTCCACGAAGTTGCGCCGCGTGGTCCACCGCACGTAGGCCCGCGGGTAGTCCTGCCCCATGTGGTACTCGGGATCGTGATAGCCGGGGCCGGTGCGGCTGGATGGCCTTATGTCCATATTCCCGAAGGTCACCGGCATGGAGATCTCGGCGGTGATGCCTCCGACCACCACCATCTGGCCTACCTGATGCCCGTCAGGCGCCTTCAGTGAGGCGCGTGCGAGCTGGCGCATGACCTCGTCGCCGCGGCCGCCGTAGGCCAGCATGGAGCCGTCGATCCCTGCGCCATCGGCCCACTCGGTAAGCGTCTCGACGAGATCCTGCTTCGCGGGGTTGACGGCGACCTCCGCCCCGTGCGCCAGTGCGACCTCCAGCCGCCGGTCGTCAAGGTCCACCGCAGCCACCCGACCGCCCGAGAGCCCGATGAGCTGTGTGGCGAACTGCCCCACCAGGCCCTGGCCGACCACGGCGTAGAAGCAGCCCAGCTCCGGGTCAAGGCGCCGCACCGCCTGCATCGACGTCCCCGCCAGGCAGACCATGACGGCGTCGTCGAAGCTGACGTCGTCGGGGATCGGCACCGTGACCATGGGGTGGCCCACGTTGTAGTCGCAGTGGTTGTAGCACTCCCCGGCCATGCCGATGACCCGCTGGCCGACCTCGAACTCGGTGACCTCCTCGCCGACCGCCACGATCGTCCCGGCGGTGGAGTAGCCTGTCATGCGCGGCTCGGCCTCTGTCGGGTTCTCCCGCCGCCGGGCCAGGCCGCCGCACTCGGTGCCGGCGCTGATAAGGCTCACCGCGGTCTCGACCACGACCTCTTTGGGGCCCAGCTCGGGCATCGGCACCTCCTCGACGCTCACCGAGCCGTCGCCGTGAATCATCACCGCGCGCCGTGTCTCCGGAACGCTATTCATCGCCATCATCTCCCTGGGTAGCTATTCGCGTAGATCGGCCTGCGCCTGACCGCCTGCGTCGGGCGCAGGTGGAAGCGCGCTGTCTCGGCAGCGCGCTTCCAGCTTCCAGCCCGACAGCCTCACTCCACCTCCACCCGCCCCACCACCAGCACTCCCCTCTCGCTGGGCCGGAAGCGCCGCTCCAGGTTCTCGATCCGCAGCTCGTTCCGCCCCTCCCGCCACAGGCCCGAGACGTCGAATGAGAACACCGGATCGTAGTCGGGCGTGTCATACTTCCGCCCCGCCGGCTCGTTCACCTCGAAGTCGGTGTCGTACTTCACCCGCCAGGCGCCCGCGTCCTCGTCGAAGGCCTCCAGCGACGCGTAGCCGCCGTGGAAGGGCGTCGCAATCTCCTCTGGTCGCCCCACGGCCTGCGGAGGGCCGAGCGTGGTGCCGTTGAGGCTCAGGCGCATCACCGGCAGCAGCCCGTTTTCCATGGAGTAGTCCACCCGCGCGAGCACCCGGAGAGTGCTGCCATCGCCCTCGGGGAGCACCAGCGTGGTCGCGCTCTCCTGCGGGACCCGGAAGCCCTCCCGCATGGCCTCAGCGACTGCCTCAGGGTCCTCGATGACCCGGTCCGCCGCCTCCATCTCAGCCAGGCGCTCCTGCAGGAAGGCGATGAACTGACTCCAGGTGTCTCGCGCCTGGGGCCGCGCGGCCGCGGCCTGGGCTGCCTGCGCGCTGTCGATGGCCTGCGGCAGCGCCGCCCTCGTCACGCCACGCTGCTCCAGCGGCAGGGCGATCCGCAGCAGCGCGCGGGCGTCCCACTCCGAGCCGAACCACTCCGCCAGGCTCTGTGCGGCGTACTCGTCGAGCGTGTTCTGGGGATGGTCGAGGAAGTAGCCCCATGCGTCGTAGAAGAGCCTCATGCTGAAGATGGAGGCCGGGTCCTCGCCGTAGGTCGCCAGGCCCAGGAAGCCGGCGTCATCGGCGCGCCGGCAGATGTCCCGAATGTGCCCGACGAAGAAGTCGTGCACGGAGTTGGTGGACTTGTTGCCCCAGTGCAGATAGCCGGTGTTGCGGGCGGTCGGCGGGCG
>JBNGDZ010000103.1:0-6114 GCA_049975765.1 Armatimonadota bacterium | reverse complement strand
CTCGTCGCTTCCCATCCCGGTCAGCGTCCACTGGCAGATGATCTGCTCCGGGATCAGCTCCACCCACGCGGGCGGGTCCTGCGCCATCTCGGGCGTGAAGCCCGTGTACGTGGCGTAGCTCAGCCACGCCTCCGGCGTCAGCTCATGGGCCAGGCGGGCGACCGGCCCGATGGAGATCGCCATGTCCTTGTAGTGGTCGGGCGCGTCGCCGGGGATGGCGGCCCGCGCCCGTTTGCAGTCCTCACAGTGGCAGACGAAGAAGTCGCCGATCTCGAAGTTCACCCCGCCGATGTCGAAGGTCTCCGAGAGCCAGCGGTAGCCGTCCTTGAGCCACTGTACGTTCTGGGGCTTGCTGGGGCAGAGGGCGTTGCGGGGGCTGCCGTCCTCGCCGAGCGCGCGCAGCTCCGGGTGCTCCCGCAGCCACGTCGTCACGTTGTAGCGGTGCTCGCCCTCGTAGTAGTAGCCCTGGTAGCCGCTGGTCCCCACGCCGGGGATGATGCGGATGCCGCGCTCATTGGCGTAGTCGCAGACCTGCCTGGCCGCCTCCACGCCGCCGTGGCTGTCGCGCAGAAAGCCCCAGATGATGATGGCGTTGAAGGAGGTCTCGCGGTGCATGTAGTCGATCAGCCGGTGGTAGTCCTGCACGTACTCCTCAGCGGTCTTGTGGTAGCGCCCGCCGCCGCCCATGGTCCGTCGGCCGGGCGTCTCCCCGGCCCACTCCATGCGGTGGTCCCAGGTCCACAGGTAGCGCTGCTGGAGGCCCTCGGATACCGCCGGCATCGCGCCGCCGCACGCGACCAGCACAGAGGCGAGTGTCATGTAGCGGGCTATGGATGGCATGGCCGCCAACCTCCGACTACCGCCCTGGGGACCCGCCCTGAGGCTCCAGCGTCATCTGCTGGAGCCGAAGCAGGCCCCGTACTGTCCGGCGGGCCGACTTCGCGCGCTCCTGTGCAGCGCCCTCAGGCGGCCCCTCCGTCTGGATGCTGCTGCACCTCATCGCGCAGGTACTGCGCGATCTCCGCCACGGGCGCGACCCACACCTGGTCACGGTGGCGGTCCAGCCAGTCCAGCATCTTCTCGAACTCGGTGAGCGCGGTTCCCAGGCGCGCGCCGCCGATGTAGTGCATGGTGAGGATCAGCCACCGCCCCCGGCGCAGGTTCAGGTCCATCAGCCCCACGATCTCCTCACCGCGCATGTGCTCGATGGGCGTGGACCACAGGCAGGCCAGGTCGCAGTTGTGCGGCGAGTTGCTGAAGGCGTACTCCCCGAAGCCGCGCCCGGCGGTAAAGTGCCGCGCGATGACGGGCACGTAGCTCCGGCGCGTCTCGCCCGCGCCCACGTGCGTCATGTAGCACGGGTACGCGAAGCTGCGGCTCTCGCGCGGGAACAGCTCGCCCAGCCTGCGCTCGGCCTCCAGCACGTCGGCCTCGATGTCCCCTACGGTCATGTCCTCCAGGCCGCCGGCGACCGGCCCGTCCTGGAAGTTCCGCGAGCAGGTGTGGCCTATGGTGTGGTTGCCGATCTCGTGGTCGCGCTCGTGCACCGGCACCCACGGCGTCAGCCGCTCACGCCAGTCGTCCATGCCGCAGGAGAGGTAGAAGGTGCCGCGCCAGCCCAGCTTCTCCATCCGCGGCGCCGCGAGGTCGAGCTGCGTGTCATTACCATCGTCGTACGTCAGCGAGACCGCCGCGCGGTAGTCGCCCGGCCACGCGTCGAAGTTGACCTGCGCCATGATCCGCCTCCGGAAGCGCTGGTAGCTGCGTCGGCACTGTGTTCGCGCGAGCCCGCGCGTCATCCTCCCTCGAGGCCGGCCACCTGTTTCGCGCCGCGCGAGTTGGCTCCCCTGGGCCGGATGTCACGCGTGGAAGAGGGATTGCGTGTGTTTTCGGTGGCGACAAAGGTCCGGACCCTCTGCCGGTGAAGTATCTCAATCCGTCGCGGGCGGCAGACCTCGCGTCTGCCGTTGGGGGTGAACCGGCATGGGAGAGGCAGCGATGACCTCCCGCGAGCGCATCGCCGCGGCGCTGCGTCATGAGGAGCCCGACCGCGTGCCCGTGGACCTGGGGGCCTCGGAGTCCTCGGGCATCATGGGCATCGCGTACAACCGCCTCAGGTCCCACCTCGCCCTCCACGGTCGGACGCAGGTATACGACATCACGCAGATGATCGCCAAGGTGGAGGAGCCGGTGCTCGACGCCGTCGGCGCCGACGCCATGCCGCTGCTCATCGAGCCCCGCGAGTGGAGGCCCTGGATGCTGCAGGATGGCTCCCCGTGCGAGATCCCGGCCGGGCTGGAGATCTGCGACTGGCACGGCGGCTGGGCCATCCTTCGCGACGACGGCACGCCGGCGGCGCTCTGCCCCGAAGGCGGATGGTACTTCGATCCGGTCAATCCCCCGCTGGCTGGCGCGGAGCGGCCACGAGACATCGAGGCCGGAGTCGACCACCTGCGTACCTTCGACTGGCCGGAGTACCTCGATGAGACCTACGCCGAGCTGCACGCCAAGGCCCGCTGCCTGCACGAGGAGACCGACCGGTGCATCGTGGGGAACCTGTGGGTGCACGTCTTCGCCGCCGGCCAGACCCTGCGGGGCTTCGAGAACTTCATGATGGACCTGGTGTCCGACAGGGCCCTCGCGCACCATCTCATGGGCCGGTTGGTGGACTGCTACTCCGAGCGCGTGGAGCGCTACGTCGAGGCCGTGGGCGACTACGTGGACATCATCCAGGTCAACGACGACCTCGGCACCCAGACGGGCCCGCAGCTCTCGCCGGAGCTCTACCGGGAGATGGTCAAGCCCTACCACGCGCGGTTGTGGGGGCTGATCAAGGACCTCTCCGGCCGGCCGCTGCTGCTGCATTCATGTGGATCGATCTACGACCTGCTGCCGGACCTGATCGAGATCGGCGTGGACGCCATCAACCCCGTGCAGGTGTCGGCGGCGAACATGGATGGCGAGTTGCTCAAGCGAGAGTTCGGGGACGACCTGACCTTCTGGGGCGGCGGCTGCGACACCCAGCGCGTCCTGCCCCGCGGCACCCCAGTGGAGATCGAGGAGGAGGTCCGCCGCCGCGTGGAGCAGTTCGCGGACGGCGGCGGCTTCGTGTTCTGCCAGGTGCACAACATCCAGCACGACGTACCACCCGAGAACGTGATGGCAATGTACGAGGCGCTGGGGGTTGCCTAGCCTCAAGCCGGCAAGCTGCAAGCGACGGCTGCACGGCAGCGAGGTGCTACCGGTCATCCGGCCGATCTCCGCCCAGCTCCGACCGGTGCGGACCACTACCTCTTCCCTCCTGGAGTGACTGTCGATGGCTGACGATCCCATCCGCGTGCTCGTTTTCGGCGCCCATCCCGACGACTGCGATCTGCGCTGCGGCGGGATGGCGATGATGTATCGCGACCTGGGCCACGAGGTCAAGTTCATCTCCATGACCAACGGCGACACCGGCCACCATGAGATGGGCGGCGGGCCGCTGGCCCGCAGGCGCTATGAGGAGACCCAGTGCGCCGCGCGGGTGGCGGACATCGACTACGACGTCTTCGACATCCACAACGGAGAGCTGGAGGCCAACCTGTTCTATCGCAGGATGACCATTGCAGCCATCCGCGAGTTCCGGCCCGACCTGGTCATCTGCCACCGCCCCAATGACTACCATCCCGACCACCGGGCGGTGGGCGTGCTGGTGCAGGACGCCATCTTCGGGTGCACGATCCCCAACGTGCTGCCGCTCACGCCGGCGATGGACCGCTCGCCGGTGCTGGGCTACGCCTACGACCGCTTCACCGACCCCACGCCCTACGTGCCGACCGTCGCCATCGACACTGACGAGGTCTTCGAGCGCAAGGTGGACATGGTCCACTGCCACGAGAGCCAGATGTACGAGTGGAACCTGCGCTTCTCCGACCGGGTGCCGGAGGGCGAGCGTCGCCGGTGGCTGGGCGAGAGGCTCGCGGGGCGCTTCGGCAGACTGGCTGACGACGCGCGCGAGTGCCTCGTTAGGTGGTACGGCGAGGAGCGGGGGAGCGAGGTCGAGACCGCCGAGACGGTGATGGTCTCGGAGTACGGGGCGGTGCCGGACGAAGAGCGGCTGCGCGAGCTGTTCCCATTCCTGCCCGAAGCCTGAACGGCGTGCAGGCGGGGCGCCCCCGCGCGCCTCGAGGCGTAACGCGACGCCGGCCCCATCGCTGGAGCCGGCGCCTTGTGGTTCGTCGTCGGCCTCCCGCCCGTGGCCTACAGGCGGCTGCCGACGTTCACGGCACGTGTGAGTTGGGGCGCTCCTCGTGCTCTGCGCCCCGCCGCTCGCGGGCCTGCCGGCGGAGCAGCAGCGAGTTGACCGCATTGAGGAAGGCCTGGGCACTGGCCTCGATGACGTCGAGGCTCGCGGCCTGACCGACCGCCTCCTCCTCCTGCCAGCGCACCCGCACCGTGGCCTCGCCCAGTGCGTCCTGCCCGCGCGTGATACCCCGCACGGAGTAGTCGGCCGTCTCCAGCCCCTCCATCTGCACGATCTTCCCGATGGCGTCGTAGACCGCGTCCACCGGTCCGTTCCCGTGGCCGACCATCGTCACCGTCTCGCTATTGCGGCGCAGCACGACCAGGCCCATGGGCTCGAGCGAGGTGCCTGTCGTCACCTGAACGCGCTCGAGCTGCCAGACGTCGGCCGTCGTGTCGGCGGAGGCCTGGCGCATGATCACGTGCAGGTCCTCGTCGTAGACGCGCTTCTTGCGGTCGGCGACGGAGAGGAAGCGCTCGTAGATCTCCTCCATCGCCTCAGGGGCGATGGCGTAGCCGAGCTTCTCCAGCCGGCTGCGCAGCCCGTGCTTGCCCGAGCGCGGCCCGAGCGTGAACATGGACTCGCTCAGCCCCACGTCCTCGGGGCGCATGATCTCGTAGGTCTGCCGGTCCTGGATCATGCCGTGCTGGTGGATGCCAGCCTCGTGCGCGAAGGCGTTGGCGCCCACGATGGCCTTGTTGGGCTGCACCACGAAGCCGGTGAGCGTGGAGACCATGCGCGAGGTGTTGATGATCTCGCGCGTATTGATGTTCGTGTCGGCGTCGAACTCGTCGTTTCGCGTGCGCAGGGCCATGACGATCTCCTCGAGGGAGGCGTTGCCGGCGCGCTCGCCGATGCCGTTGACGGTGCACTCCACCTGCCCCGCCCCGGCCCGTACCGCGGCCAGGGAGTTGGCCACCGACATCCCGAGGTCGTCGTGGCAGTGCACCGAGATGACCGTGTCCTCGATGTTGGGCACGTTCTCGAACAGGTAGCGGATGGTGTCATACATCTGCCAGGGCGTGGCGTAGCCGACCGTGTCAGGGATGTTGATCGTCCCCGCCCCGGCCTCGATGGTGGCCTCCACGACGTCGCGGAGGTACTCCAGCCGCGTGCGCATGGCATCCTCGGCGGAGAACTCGACATCGTCGCAGAGGCTGCACGCCAGCTCCACGCCCTGCACCGCCATCTGCAGCACCTCGTGCTCGGTCTTGCCGAATCGCTTCTCGACGTGCACCTTGGAGGTGCCGATGAAGGTGTGGATGCGGGGCTTGGGGGCGTGCTGGACCGCCTCCCAGCAGCGCTCGATGTCCTTGGGCAACGCGCGGGCGAGGCCGGCGATGGTGGGCCCCTCCACCTCCCTGGCGATGGCGCTGACTGCCTCGAAGTCCTCCGGTGAGGAGATCGGGAAGCCGGCCTCCATGACGTCCACGTTCAGCCTTGCGAGCTGGCGGGCGAGCTGCACCTTCGCTGAGGTGTTCATGCTTGCGCCGGGGGCCTGCTCGCCGTCGCGCAGGGTCGTGTCGAAGATCGTTATCGTGCGGGACATTGGTGTCTCCTCATGACTGAAACTGGGATCGATGTGCAGGTGCCGGGACGTCGCGGGAAGGCGGCCGGCACCGGGCCGCCAGCCCGCCGTGTCAGCGACAGGTCGAGATCAGCGTCGTCCATGCGGCCACCTCCTCGCGACTGGACTTCTGCTCGTAGAGCGCAACTGAAAAAGCCCCCGTCTCAGTAAGAGACGGAGGCTTGATGGCCGATCCGCGGTACCACTCTCGTTGGCTGCGCGGAACCAATGCGATCCCTGACAGCCCGCTTTGTCGGCACGGCGA
>JBNGDZ010000102.1:0-11782 GCA_049975765.1 Armatimonadota bacterium | reverse complement strand
ACGCCGTCGCCCGGAGCGGCCGCCGAGTGAGCATCGTCATTGGCGAGGACAGGCCCGATGATGACGACAGCATGAATCCATCGGAGCTGTTCCTCAGCTCGGTCGGGATGTGCATCGCCCTGATGCTGCGGAACTACTGTGAGAGCCGCGATCTCGACTGCGGCGAGATCGCTGTCCAGTTGGAGGCCGATTGGAACGCCGATGAGCTCAAGTGGGATGAGCTCCGGGCGGTCGTTGAGGTCCCCGGCGAGTGGGATGAGCGTCGCAAGGCCGCCTTCCTGAGGGTGGCCGAGACCTGTCCGGTGCATCACACCATCGTGGCGTCCGGGGGCATGGACATACGGATCTCGTAAGCCGTCGTTGGGCTCGCCGCGAGCCCCAACATCGCGGCGCAGCCGGCAGGCAGCAAGCTACCAGGAGGCATGAGCGTGAAGGTCACCGTGATGAACCAAGACGCAGAGTACCACGCCCAGGCGGACAGCGGGATGGAGCTGAGGATCCTCTTCGGCGAGGGCAAGCCCGCCGAAGATACCACCATGAACCCGGTGGAGCTGTTCGCCAGCGCCCTGGGCATGTGCATCGCAGCGATGCTGCGTAAGTACTGCATCGAGCACGACCTCGATGCCGGACCGGTCACCGTCGACCTGGAGAGCGACTGGAAGCCCGGTAAGCCCTCGTGTGAGGACCTTCGGGTGCAGGTAAACGTGGAGGGCGACTGGGACAGGCGCCGCAAGGCCGCATTCCTGAAGGTGGCCGAGACCTGCCCGGTACATCAGACGATCGCCAACTGCAGCAGCCTGAGCATCGATATCGTCTGACACCCCGCGCGTCCAGGTCCGAGAGGATTGGAGGGCCGCTACGTTCGGTGGCGGCCCTCAGCACACTCAGCCTCGGCGTGCAGGGACGCGCACAGCCGATAACGAAGTTCTGGCACGTCTCCCGGAGGGGTCCCGGCAGACCCAACGGAGTCCGGCGAGGAGTGATGGCGCATGAGAACGGCGACGGTAGTGAGCCTCGCATTGATGCTGTGCACCGCGGCGGATGCCGAGGAGATCGAACTGCTGCTTCAGGACGGCCTGCAGGGGTACGCGGGCACCGAGGACTTCATGATGTACCAGCCGTCCTCGGTCGCGAATGTGAACTACGGCCGGCACGGTAGCCTCAGCGCCGGCATCAACCGCTGGGACGAGCGCCTGGCCTCCATCGTGCGCTTCGATTTGAGCGGCATACCTCCCACCGCGGAGGTGCATGCCGCGCGCCTGATCATGCATGCCCGGCCCGGGGGCTACCCCTTCCGCGAGGTCACCGTCACCGTGCGCGAGCTCACAGAGGCGAACGCGGGATGGGTGGAGGGCACCGGCGACGGCACCCGCGTGCCCACGCCGGGCGCCCCATGCTGGAACTGGCGCCGCTACGACACCGACCGCTGGGCGGGCGAGCCCGGCGCCGCGGCCGCCGGCGCGGACTACTCCACCGACTGGTCGGCCCAGGCGCCAGTGCCCGAGGGCGGCGATGCCGAGGTCGTGTTCGAGCTGCCGGCCCGGGCCGTTCAGCGCTGGATCGAGCGCCCCGGCACCAACGCAGGGCTGCGCCTATGGCCCGAGATGGCCGCGGAGAAGGGCGACGTAGCGGTCTTCTTCAGCGCCGAGGCGGAGGACCGGGAGCTCCGCCCGGCGCTTGCGCTGGTGGCTGAGGCCGATGAGGCCGCCATCGCGGTCATGAACCGCAACCGCGCCCGGCGGCTGCTGGAGGTCGCCCGCGACGAGCTCGACGCCGCGGCGGCACTGATGCGCCGCTGGGGTCCGCCGGAGACCACTGCCCGGCGGCTGAGGCAGCTCGAGCAGGCGCTGCGTGAGACGCGGGCGGCGCTGCTGACCGGCCGCATCCCGGCCGACATAGTCCCGCGCGCCGCGGAGCGGCTGCACCGCCAGCGGGCGGCGCTCGATGCACTCAGACGCCTGCTGCCGCTGGAGCGCGCCCGGGAGTGGATCGCCGACAGCGGCGGCACGCAGGCCTTCGCTCTGGGCGTGCAACATCCCACCGTGAAGGTCTTCCGGGAGGCGGCGCTCTTCGAGGGAGAGTTCGCGGGCGAGGCCACCGTCCGCCTCGCGCGCAACGAGCATGAGGCGGTGCAGGTGGCGGTGGTGCCGCTCAGCCGGGACCTGCAGGACGTCACCTGGGAGGTGCGTGGCCTGGATGGCGTGGGACTTGAGGTCTCAGTCGCTCCGGTTGGCTACGTGCGCGAGAACCAGCCGGCCTATGCCAGCGTGCGGCGCGCCACGACGTGGTGGCCCGACCCGATCCTGGACTACCTGACGGAGATCGACGAGGTGCCGCGCGGCGAGGTCAGGCCGCTGTGGGTTGATGTGCACGCGGGCGCTGACGCCCGGCCGGGGCTGCACCAGGGCGAGCTTGTGGTGCGCGCGGCCGGTGGCGAGCGCAGGGTGCGCCTACGGGTGGAGGTCTTCGACTTCGCGCTCCCCGTCCAGCAGCACCTCAAGACCATCTGGGGGATGAGCGAGGGCAACTTCGCCAGGTTCTACGAGGACCGCTACGACGACGAGTTCGCGTGGCAGTACTTCGACATGTTCCTCGAGCACCGCATCTCCCCGGCGAATCTCTACCGTACGATGCCCACCGCTGAGGAGAGCGAGGACTCCATCTACCACCTCGCCTCCGTGGAGGCCCTGCAGCGCCTCAAGCAGCGCGGCTCGGGCTGGTGGAATGTCGGCTACGTCCTGGCGCCGCAGCACGCCCTCAGCCGCGAGCCGTGGGAGGGCATGCAGTACGAGCAGTACCTGCAGGACTACGTGCAGATGCTGCGCCCCGAGGTGCAGCGCGTCCGCCAGGCCCGGTGGCCGGAGGACCGCGTCGGGCTCTACTTCCTCGACGAGACCAGCGACTTCGAGGCCCTCGGCAGCGCCGCGGAGGCCATGAAGGCGGCCTTCCCGGAGATCCCGCTGATGACCACCGGCTACGACCGCAGCTACGGCCTCGAGGACACGCCGGTGTCGCGCTATCTCGACATCTGGGTGCCGCTGACGCCGCGCTATCACGAGGACCTGGAGAAGATCGTGCAGGGCCGCGAGTTGGGCAAGCAGATCTGGTGGTACATCTGCGTCGGGCCGCGTAACGCCACGGCCCTGAACTGGTTCGTGGAGTTCCCCGCCATCCGGGCAAGGCTGCTGATGGGAGCGGCCTCGCGCAGATACCGCGTGGACGGCTTCCTCTACTACCGCGTGGCAGGCTGGGCCTCCAACGACGCACCCATCATCGGCGGCCCGATCACCGACTGGAACCCGGTCTACCGGGACTCCCTCCCCGACGGCGACGGCCAGATCATCTGCGCCGGGCCCGATGGGCCACTGACCACCGTGCGCCTTGAGAACATCCGCGACGGCATCGAGGACTACGAGTACTGGTGGCTGCTGGACGAGCTCATCGCCAGCACTGAGAGTGTGTCGGAGGAGCTGCTGGGCGAGGCGCGCGCCCGCCAGCAGGTGCCCGATGAGCTTCTCACGTCCGTGCACGAGTACTCCGAGGACCCGGATACACTTGCCCGCACGCGTCTGGACCTGGCGCGCACCATCGAGCGCCTCCGGGCGGCCCGGTGACCCGGGCGGCCCGGTTGCACAGAGGGGTGCGGGCTCCACAGACCGGGCCTTCCTCTCCTGAGGCCGGCCGGAAGTCGAGACAGCCACGGCATCTCGCCGGGGCCCGGTGTTTGTGCCTATCAGTAGCCCGCGAGCCGCCACGGCCTGCCGCACAGCGTCTCCAGGTGCTGGCGCCACGCCCGCCGCTGCGCGGGGAGACACGCCAGCGCCACCAGCGTCGCCTGGTCTCGCGTGACGATCATCCGCCGGTTCTCCGCGAACCCAGGCTCGCTATCGAGGACCACCCACCTGCCGTCAGCCCACTCTCCCCACTCCGCCTGAAGCCCGTCGTGCAGGTGGAGCCTTCCCCGATACGCCGAGAATGGACAGACCATCACCGCCTCCGAGGTGCGGAGGTCCTCGCCATCCAGGCTCAGAAGCCCCACGGTGCCCTCGCCGCCGATGAGCGTCACCGCATCAAGCCCCAGCGGCGCATCGGCCAGGGCCATCAGCAGGCGGCCGTCGTCGCTCACCGCCATCACCGCCGGCCAGCGCGGCTGCAGACGCAGGTGCAGCGCGCCCGCCGGCGTCTCCAGCGCGACCTCGCGCGGCTCGCCGCCCGGCATGGTGTTGTAGAGCACCCACACCGAGCCGGAGGCCGTAGACTGGCGCATCACATGCACGTGGCGATCATCGGGACTGAGAGCCAGCCTCTGTGGCGGCTCAGGAAGCGAGGTGAACATAAGCTCATAGGTCTGCGCCAGCGCGAGCATGTCGCCCTCGTAGGCGAGCTCCATGGGATCGCTCAGCCACACGAGGGTGCCGCTCCCCAGCTCCCGGCGCACAATCAGAGGGGTCCCGTCGTCCGCGGAGAGCAGCACTTGTGCGTCGTCGGGAGGTAGCTCGCTCACCCGCACCTGCGGTCGCAGCGAGATGGTGTCCCCGTTCGGAAGGGTCGCCGCCGCTGCCGAACCGGCCTCGCGGTCCACGCCCTCGAAGGCCAACTCCCCGACAGCGCACCCCAGCAGATCGCGCATGCGTTGCCCCGCCACGAGACGGCGGCTCTCCGACCAGCCGGGGCAGCCGGTGAGCACAAGCTGCCCCCCACCGCGCACCCACGCCAGCAGCGCCTGGAAGTGCTCCTCATCCGCCGCGATCGCCGCGGGCCACACCACCGTCGTCGTGCTCTCAGGAAGCGCCCCGACCTCGGCGGCGTTGAGCACGTTGAAGCGCATGTGCAGGCGCAGCAGGGCCTGTGCCGCGCTGAAGACGGCCTCCCGCCCCGCGGCCTCGTGGTTCCCGATCCGCAGCGCGTCGGAGGCCACGACGGTGACGGCGGGCGGGTCGTAGCGCGGGGCGAGCGCGCGCCACATCATACTCAGATTCCGGTGCACGTAAGCCACGTCCTTGGGGACGTTGCGCCCCGGATAGAGAATGCCCCACGGGAAGACGCGCTCATCGGCGTCGCGCAGACACCAGTTCTGGATCTTCGAGGCGCCTCTGCCCAGCGCATACGCCGCCACGCTCATGAAAAGCTGCTTCTGCTCTCGTTCGGTGCGCTGGATGTGGTAGCCGCTGGCGCCGTTGTCCACGCTCCAGCCCGGATGAGTCTTGACCCCGTACTCCCCCATGCTGACGCCCTTGCCGACCGCGCGCATGTCGTTGAACGCCAGCCGCTCGGGGAGGATGCGCAGGTCGTCGCCGGGCGTGCTGAAGAAGCCGAAGTTCGCGACGTCCTGGCCGTCGATGGTGAGGCGCTGGTCGATGCCCCCGAAGGGCTGCGAGTAGTACTCGTTGGTGATGGCGTGCCGGGCGTCGCCGCGGCGGATCTGCGCCACGTGGTGGCGGTTCCACCGGCGCATCAGCCACAGGTTGAAGCGATAGCGGTCGATCTGCACCGGGTCATCCCACGCGGAGCCGGTGCGCGGCGGGAAGGGCAGCTCTCCGAGCGGCGGCAGGTCACCGGCGCCCCACGCCTGCTGCAGGGCCTCCTTGGTGCCATAGCGCTCCTGAAGCCACCCGTTCCAGGCCTCCCTGAGCCACTCGGTGTCATCGTAGCGGAGGTGATAGTCACCGTTGATGTACCACAGCAGGCCCGGCACCTCGCCCAGGTGCTCAGTGTACTCGAAGCACTGCCGACCCTCGGCCGCGAGCTCCTCGTCGTCCACCGCCACGTTGTGCCCGATCAGCAGGCCGGGCATGAACACCAGGCCCCTCTGTTGCAGAAGCTGAGCCATGCCCTCGAATGCCCGCCAGTCGCTCTGAGTCATCTCATGCCCGGGGTTGCTGTACTGCAGGTTCTCGTAGACCTGCAGGCCGACGTCGCGGGCAATCGCGTGGATCTCGCTCCAGCGCAGCGGGTTGAGCGCGTGTGACGTGTAGGTGTTGCTGTAGGTGTCCGAGCCGAACAGGAAGATCGGCCGATCGTTGAGGCGGAAGTAGTTGCTCTCGAAGATCAGGCGCGGGCCGGCTGCGGTCGCCGCAGTGTCGCGAGCGATGACGCCGCCGCGCGCGCTGTCGATGACCCCCTCCTGGCCGAGAAGCTCCGCCGTCAGGGGCAGCGCGCCCGCGGGGGCCTGCGGCATGGTCAAGCTGACCTCCGCCGTCTGCGAGTCGCCCGCCACCGTGACCGTCCTCGCGGCGGCTGCGGCCCCCTCCCCGAGCGTGATGCGCACCCGCCCCTCGAAGCCGCCGTCCCCAGACGTGGAGACGCTGGCCTTCACCGGGACCGTCTCGCCGGGCCGATAGCTCTCCTCTTCGGCCCACACGCGGCTGAGGAAGACGCCGTCGAGCAGAGAGCGCGCGAGCCGCGCCAGGTCCCTGCCGCTGCCGGGCACCTCCGGGCCGAAAAGCCTGTGGTTCGTCACACCGAAGTACGCCCATGCGGACCCCTGGTAAAAGCCCCCGTAGTGCAGCAACATGGCCCCGGCGGCGCCCCGCAACCGGCCATATCGATCCCGGGCGTCCAGCAGTGGCCGCCACCTGGCGTCAGCCTGCCCCACCACACCGGACGCCGCCCAGCCCTCGATGCGGCCCTGCAGGTGAATGTTACGCAGCAGACTCTGGCCATCTGACGGTGCGATGCAGACCGCTCGCTTGAGGGGGAAGTCGGCGTCACACATTCCCATCTGGTGCGCCGAGGTCACCAGCCCATCACGCGGCTCGCCGCTGCTGGTGTTCAGCGGGCGGTATGTGAAGTCGGTGACATCGACGAGCTGAACGCGATCGAACCACGCCCTGCCATGGCACCGATAGAGCCCCAGCTTGATGAAGATGGCGTCCGACCCCGGCTCGGCCCTGAAATCCCAGCGCATCGCCTCCCAGTCTGTCGTGCCGGTCAGCGTCCTGACGTCCCTGTGGCTGATCAGCTCCTCCCCGCGGTACTGGTAGACCGCCGCGTAGGCGTAGCCGTCACCGGCGACCCCTTCGGCGCGCATGCGGGCCGTGAAGACGTAGTCGTGGCCGGGCCGGACGGGCAGCCATGCATACCACCGCCGCTCCGTGACGCCCTCCGCTGGCCGCACCTGCACCACGGCGGCGCGATCGCCCTCGACGGCCTCGGGCACGATCCGGCAGTCCTCGCCGTCGCGATGCCAGCGGCCGTCGGGCTCCCTCCCGCCGATGGGGGCGTCCTCCGTGGCCTCGAAGCCGCCGTCGGCCAGGAGGTTGCTCGGCCAGGCCAGGGCCTGTTGCCGGCGCTGTGCGAGGATGTCACGCCACCGGGCCCACTCATCGCCCTCGCGGACGAGCGGCTCATTCAGCGGGTAGCCGCCGACCACCAGCAGCTTCCCGCCCAGTACGCAATGGCCTATCAGCCCACCTCGGACCTGGCGAGGATACATCGGCCCGTAAGGCAGCACCAGCAGACCGTGCCGGCCCGACGACAGGGCCTCTGAGAGCTTCGCTGCATCGGCAAGCTCTGCTCGGATGCCGGCCTCCCGGAGCACCTCAGCCGCCCACTCCGGAGGCATGCCACCGGGCGGCAGCTCGAGGTCCTGCTCGTGCCAGATGAGGGCGCTGCGCCCGGCCTCAGCGGGGACCAGGCGGCTGCGCGTCTCGTCGGGCATCTTCGCCACCTCGCCCTCGACCAGTGTCCAGTTGTCGAACCAGGCCCGTCCGCTTGCCCGGAAGAAGCCGAAGTGCAGCCCGATGGTTACCGTGGCCGGGTTGACCTCGAAGGTGTAGCTGTAGCGCTCCCATCCGCGCGGCTCCCGGAGCTGCACGAAGTCGCGGAACTCCACCAGCGCACCGGCCTCGTCATACTGGTACACGGCCGCGTAGGCGAAGCCGTCCGGCTCCTGCCGCACCTGCTCCGCCCGGATGTCCACCACGGCGGTCATCGTGGCCCATCCGGGCTGTCGCCAGATGACCTGCCGCGCGCCGCCATGAGTGATGAGCACGCACCGGTCCCCGGACGCTCTGTCCACCAGCTCGGCGTCCCGTGGGAGCTGCCACCTGGCGCGGCTGTCAAAGCTCCCGTTGATAACATGATCCACGGGTTGCGCCATCACGAGAGATGTGCTCAGCAGCAGTGCAGCCGGCATTGGTCCGATCATCGGATTCCTGCCTTTCGCAAGCGACCCGCACGCCACGATCCTTCGAGTCGCCATAGCACAATCACTATCGGGATGTCGTTGCGCATCGTGTCCAGGCGCCACAAGGAAGGCTGCATCACAAGCCCCATCGAGGCCGGTCTCCATGGCAGCTTGCTCTCTCGTACGCCGGTGCTTTCGCCACAGCCGACAGGTTGCCCTTGCAGCACCATGAGGGCGATCCGAGCCGACATCACCTGCCTCCGGGTGGTATCCGCGACCGCCATCGGAGTGAGTGCAGTGTCCCACCTGAACTGCGCAGGGGAGGTGGAGGCGGCGCGGTGTGGGAGGCTCCGGTCGGGCGGCGCCCTCGCTCCGCGCCCACAGCGTCAGGAGGTCCGCAAACCTCGCAGTCTACTGGGTTCGCCACAGCAGACGCATCGACTCGCGGAGGAGGGCGCGCGACCCGCGGATCTGTCCGTTGGTATCACCCTCCGGCTCACGGATCGAACTCAGGGCCATGTAGGATGCGGCTGTGAAGACGAAAGACAGCAGGAACAGATGGGCGTAGCTGCGAGCAAACGCGATATCGGGATTACCCAGCACCCGCTTGACGGCGTAGCCGGCCCCCACCGCCCCGCCGCCGACTCCTGAAGGTCTCATCGAAAGAGTGCGGAATTGCCCACCGTTGGTCTACGTGTGCATTGTCGCCGTCGACCTCACCTTCAGCGCCGACGGGCTTGAGGTCGGCGGCACCATCGGCGGCACGTCCGCCGCAGGCTCCCTGGACCTGGATGCGTCGGTCGATTGGGCACTCATACCGCGGTGGGACGAAATGCCCGACCGGACCATCTCAGGCGTGTTCCCCAATCCCGACCAGATACGCAACCTGGCTATGGCGGGATACGACAGGCACATGATCACCTACGGCAGCTTCGAGATCCGCGACGAACCATGGTGGGTGTACTAGACCTGAGGTGCGTGACGCGAGCCGCCGCGGGCGGGAGGAGCGCGGTCTCCTCCCGCCCGTGCATTGCGGTCCCCCCCCTGGCTGGGCTCATCGCCACATGCCTTGCGCTGGCGGTCGTTGCCCCGGCAGCGGCGGCCAGCCCCTATGACCTGTTCTTCCACACGGAGACGGACGCCGCGGCACTGGGCGGTGCGGACCTGCCAGGAGAGATCACCGGTCGCCCGGATCTGCGCCGGCCCACCAGCCTGCTGGAGAGCCGGGCCCCGCGAGTGCGCCTTGACGCCTGCTCTCAGACGCCGCTGCGTCTGAGCAATCAGTCCGGCGTCATCGGCCGATGGCAGAGCGACAGCTACCGGCTGGAGCTCACGCATCCACTGTTCGAGGCGCAGGACCGCTGGGTCCTGGGGGCGGCGGTGACGGACGTCAGCGACGACATCTGGTACGCCCGCGAGCCCCAGGAGTACCGTCTGCGCTCCTCCCAGCGCCGATATGCCCTCGGCCTCGCGACCGAACTCCACGCCGGCTGGCGCGTCGGCGCGACATACAGCAGCGGTGAGCTGGCGGGAAGCGCCAGGGGCAGCGACGTGGCCGCGCTGCTCGACCTGCCGAGGGACAGCACAGATTGGCCGGCGCTGCGTTCCGATGCAGAACAGGTGGTTCTGGGGGTCTCGGGAGTCAGCGGCGCGTGGGAGTGGGGCGCGCTGCGCGGCTGGTCCCGGCCCTCGGCGTCGCTGCACGTCACCCGCGACATCTACAGCTACAGCGCCCCCATGGGGCTCGACGGGCGATGGGTCGAGGGTTGGGTGTCGATGGGCGACGGCCCCCACCGGTGGTATCTGCTCGGTCGCGAGGGGGGCTCGTCGGGCGAGGGCAGCATCATGCTCGGCGCCGCCGGCCGGGGAGACGCCAGCTTCTCGACGGACGAGCGGGTGCTGGCCGTGGGGTGGCGGCAGGAGCTCGGCGGCAGGACCCGCCAGGCGCAGATCGACTGGCGGGAGAGCGAGTTCGCGACCTACGAGCAGGGCTACGCCGGGCTGCTCCCGGGCATCTCCGACGACGTGTACACCGTCCGCGCCGGGGGCCGGATCGGCATCCTCTCGGTCCGCTGCGGGCAGCGCTGGCCGATCGCCGATCGGTGGTCCTGCGCGCTGGCCGGCACGGCACACTACGCAGCCGTTGACGCCGATGCTGTCACCAAGCGCGTGCCCGGCCTCGGAAGCCAACCCGTCGTGGAGGGCGAGCGGCACATAGCGGGCGGGAGGCTTCGGCTCTGGAGCATCGCCATGGGGCTGACCTATGAGGACGGGGACATGACCGCCTCGCTGACAGGCACTGCCGGATACGGCGAGGTGAGCAGGCACTTCCGGGAGGCCCTTGAGAGCGGAGGCGAGCCGGGCGAGGGCCCGGGGAATCACCTCGAGCCGCGGCCCTTCATCACCGCCGCCATCGAGTGGCGCCTGTGAGGGCGCTGCCCGCGCGGGAGGATAGCGGACACACTGGAGGGTCCCACCGGGTCGCCCCACGCCGCAGGCTCTGCCACCTTTGGCCATGCGGCCGCGCTCAGCGCCGCTGCCACGCACTTCCACCATCCCGCGCCGAAGAGCCTGACAGGGACAGTGGGCGGTACCACCCTCCTCAGCATGTCATAATGTCCCCGTTCCGATCCATCATTGATGCGAAGCTCACATTTTGCTCACAGGGAGGAATGACGCACCCCGGCGCGAAGAGACCTGCGTTACACTTCATTCGCACTGCCGGCGCATGGCAGGATAATGGCTTGATGAATCACGCATCGTGGTGGGGACTGGCTTCACTCATCGAAGGCCACCACACACAGGCACCCGGAGGCAAACACGCTCGGGAGGGAACTGATGATGACGACAAGGCCGGCGCTCCTGATGGCACTGCTCGTCGTGCTGACGGTTGCTGGGGGCTGTGGAGGCGGGGGCAGCGGTGATGGCGGCATGCCCCCGCCGGGCCAGCCGGACAATGACTGGTCGGTCGCTGAGGGTGTGGCATTGGATCATCCCGCCGACGCCGCTCCCGCCAGCCCCGACAGTGAGAGCGCGCTGGTGGGCTGGAGCTCGGATGAGAACCTGCCTGCCACCGAGAGGGAGCTGCAGCAGGAGCTGAATGCCTGGTGCGAGGCGGTGCAGGCGGACGCCAACGACGCCGGCGCGCAGACCGGCCTCATCATGGCCCTTCTGGCGATGGCCGGCCAGCAGGCCGCACCGGCCCTGGGCTACAACCTCTTTGCCGACTACGACCTGCGGGACGCCACCTCCGCGGCGGTCACCGGAAAGGCCACTCCGGAGGTCCTCGTCCAGGACGCCCTGCGGGCGGCGCGAACCCGGCAGGTCCCGCCACTGAGGAGCCCCGCGGCTTCCCTTCAGCCTCAGCGGGAGACGGTGTCTGGGGAGGACCTGCAGCAGTGGCGGGCCAGTATCACCGGCTATCTCGTGCCCGCAGTCACCGACCTCTGCGCCCGCGCGGGGTCAATTGCCGATAGTGCCGATCCCGCCGAGGTTCTGATCTCCTACACCGCGGACGGCGAGACCTACAAGCTCTACGCCTCCGACTTCCACGCCCTCGCCGGCGGACTGGAGCTGATCCGGGCCGGCCTGCTGATGGTGACGGCGGTCAACCCCGACTACGGCGACTTCGACTGGGATGTGGATACTGAGGAC
>JBNGDZ010000101.1:323-11805 GCA_049975765.1 Armatimonadota bacterium | reverse complement strand
GGGGAGGCCCAGACCTGTGCGGCCATCGTGACGGACCCGTGGATCGTGGACTACCAGACCGGGGAGCTCAGGCGGCCGTGCCTGGGTGACGTACGCCGCCACACCATGGTGGCACAGCAGCTCGATCACGTCTCAGCCATCAGCCTGATGGACTTCCCGGTCACCGACGTGCCCGGCCCGGCATCCAACCTGCGAGCGATGCAGGCGCACCTGCTTCTGCATGACAAGCACATCCTGACGCTGCCCGCCTCCGCCCAGAGCATGCGGCGCTGGCTTCGCGTGGCCGAGATCCTCACGCGGGGCGACGCGGAGCTGCTGTCGCGGGCGATGAGCGTGGGCCTGGCCGTGATCTCCCCGCTGTCGATCTCGGCGGACAACTGCGAGCTGCTGCTGGCCTGCTGCGAGCGGGGGATGGCGGTGTGGCCGGTGAGCTGCCCTATCGCCGGGAGCACCGCGCCTTACAGCGTGGCATCGAACCTGCTGCTGGGCAACGCCGAGACGCTGTTCCTGGCGATGCTGGCGCAGATCATCAGGCCAGGAACCCCTTTCCTGTATCGCTTCAGCCCGTCCACGATCAACCCCCGTTCGATGGAGGCGCTCTACTACACGCTGGATAACGAGCTGTGGGCGCTGGCGTCGGTGCAGCTCGGCCAATCCTACGACATGCCCACGAGTTGCGAGTCGGGCGGGACCATGACACATCGCTACGATCCCCAGAGCGGCGCCGAGCAGGTGATCTCCATGATGAACGCCACCGCGTCCGGTGCCGACGTGCTCACGGGCGTGGGCTCGGGCTACAACGCGACTGCGATGTCGGGCGAGCTGATGGTCATGCATCGTATGTGGATGGAGGTGGCCCGCAGGCTCCAGAGGGGCATCGACACCAGCGGTGACCTGCTGGGACTGAGGAGCATCGTGGAGGCGGGGCCCGGCGGCAACTTCCTCACTGACGATCTGACCATCGACCTGCTTCGCTCCGACGAGTTCTTCTCGCATCCGCTGCTTGACTACTCCGGGGAGGCCCCGGAGCAGCCATCGATGCTCGAGCGCGCGCACCAGGAGGTCGAGCGGCTCGTGCAGAGCCACGAGCCTCCGCATGAGGAGGAACTGCGGCGGGAGCTTGAGGCGTTCTTCGACCGGGAGTCCGCCGATATAGAGCGGTAGGTACCGGCCGCCCTCCCGCGCATCATCGCCATTCGTCCCTCAGGCCGGCCAGGTATCTCAGCAGCGTGAAGCCGTCCAGCGCGCGAGCGGTCTCGGGCTCGGTCTCGCGCAGGAAGTCCTCGGCGGCCTCAATCGCGGCGGCCGCCTCGGCCATGCGGCCGGCGTCATGGTGCTCCTGGGCGGTCGCGTAGAGCCGCAGGAGCCGGTGGTAGTGACGCAGCAGGCTCCAGGCGTAGGCCTGCCGACCGTCCCCTACGCTGTCGGCGCGTTCGCTGATGGCGTCCTCGAACTCGTCGAGGTGTGCCTGCAGGCGGCCGACCTCGCCGGGCTCGACCTGCTGCCACCAGTCGGGCCCGTGCCGTGGTGCGCCGGCCGCCTCCGCGACCCCGTCGAGGAACCTCATCGCCACGCCGGCGCCGTCAGCGTAGGCTCTCTGGAAGTAGGCTTCGCGGTCCTGTGCGGTCGGCTGCTGGCCGCACAGAGTCCGCGCCGTCTCCCAGTACGGCCAGCCCGTGGGGTAGAAGGTGCGCTGCGCGCCGCAGTTCATCAGCCCGCCCAGCCCCAGGGCGGCGTAATCCTCGATGTCGCGCGGCATCAGCGGACAGAGATGGATCGAGAGCCGATCGCCCATCCAGGGCCACATGAAGTGGTAGTCGAAGCAGAACGAGTTGTCCTGATCCTCCCAGCCCCAGACGCGCCACAGCTCGACGAGCTGCTGATTGTGGCGCGGCATCTGCATCTGGTTGCGCTCGGGCCGCTGCAGCTTCTCTCCGGCGTCGCACTCAGGGTCCGCGAGGCTGTGTGCGTAGCAGCGGGTGATGGGCGCGAACATCGAGACGAGGTTGCTGTGGCTGAGGTCGAGCTCCACCCGCTCGGGCGGCCAGAGGAGATCGTGGTAGGCCAGCAGCACGATCTTCATGTCCGGGGCGATGGCCGCGATGCGGGGCGAGAGCTCGTTGGCGAGCCGGGCGTACCAGTCGGCGGGCGACAGCTCCCGGCACCCGGCGCACTCGCAGTGGTTGTTGGGCGCATCTGAGAGCCAGAAGTGCAGAGCATCGACCTCAGGGTGCTCCTCCGCCCAATCCACCACGGTGTCGATAAGCCGCTCGCGCGCCTCGGGATTGGAGTAGCACAGCTCAGTGTTTATGGGGATGTTGCCCCAGAGCTTCCGCTCCCCGTTGACCTCCGCCAGCAGCTCCCGGTCCTCCTCGGGGATCGGCCCGTCATAGGTGACCCAGCCGTTGGTGGGCAGGCCCAGGGCGGCGGCCGTCCAGCCGTGGCCGACCTGATGCAGCAGCAGGCCGCGGCGCTTGACGGCCTCGATGACCTGGCGGTCCAGCTCCTCGCACTCCTCCTCGGTCAGCTCCCGGGCGTGATCCCATTCGGGGTTCAGTCGGTGCTCGTACCACAGGCGCCAGAAGTAGCTGGAGACCTGGAACTGCAGGAAGTAGGCGTTGTAGCCGACGCGGGGCATCCACTCCACCATGTCGAGCACGTGCTGCAGCGCGGGCGCTCCCTCGATGCACACGCCGCGATGCCGGTTGGGCGCAACCCAGGTGAGATCGAGATCGGCCAGCGGCACCTCGTCCAGCTCAGGCAGCACCTCGCCATCATCGCCGGGCCACAGCCACTCGGCCCCGAGCTCCCGCAGGTACTGGTAGGCGCCCATCAGCACGCTGCGGGGGTTCACTCCGCCGATGACCAGCCCGTCGCCCAAAGAGCGTGTGCAGAAGGCATCATCCCACGCCGGATCGCGCACGTCCGGCAGATCGACGGCCTCTCCCACTGTCCCGCCGGTGCCCAGCCATATGCCCTCCTCGCCGGTGATCTCCTCGGCTGATTGCACGCCAACCTCGCGGCCCGTCATCTCCGTCAGGCAGCGCGCAAGCTCCTCGCCGGCCAGCCTCACAGCCGGATCTTCGTCGAGCACGTGAACCGTGATCATCGTCTGACATCCTCCCGCCAGTCAACTCGGTTCTGGTCTCCGCGCGTCGCAGCCACTCTGCCTCTCCGCACGTCACGAGGGTGCGGTTGCATCCCGTTGTATGTCTTCGCCGAGGCTCCACCCAGACCTGCGCTCCAGAGAAGCGTACTGGGGACGTTGACTCGCCTCGGCCCAGCACTGCAAGACGCGCAGATGGCGATGCCGGTCGGACGCGAGGGTGCGCGGCTGACTCGCTTCGAGGAAGGTAGCCGGGGCGCGCGGGAGGAACAACCGCCTCCGAACGCGGGCGCGAGCAGGCCGCACACGAGCGGAGAGAGGCCATGACCGAGGACGACGGCAGAGACGACCAGGAGCATCCGGAGCCGCCTCATGCTGGTCTCGACGCCGACGACGTCATGCCGGAGGCGGTCGAGAGCGCCGGGGACGTGGACCTGGAGCGGCCGTTGCAGACGCGCAACGCGGCCATCTTCGCGGCAACCGTGTCACTGATCTACCTTGCCGCGCCGGTCCTCTACATCGGCTTTACCCAGGCAGCGCTGCTGGAGCGCCTGGGCGCCTCCAAGACGGTGGCGAACCTCCCCAGCACCGCCTATCTGGCCATGGCGCCGGTGACGGTGATCGCCGCCTGGCTGATCCCCCAGGCCCGACTGCTGCGCAAGGCCATCGCGTGGAGCTTCTTCGCCACCGCGGCCGTGGGAGGCTTCGTCGCCGCCGTGCTGGTGCTGCCGGGGACGGCGTGGGACGGGCTGCGCATCGCCTCCCTGATCATCCACGCCATCATCGTGGGCATCGCCAACGGGGTCATCTGGTCCTTCAACTGGGAGGCGCTCGCCCGGGGAGTGTCCGAGGGCCGGCGCGGCACGGCCCTGACCCTGGCCTACGGCGTGGGCCCGGTCTTCGCCGTCATCGGCTCGCTGGGCTCGCAGCTTGTCCTCACCAACGAGGTCTTCGGCTGGACTCCGCCCGCCTGGCGGCCGATCTCCTACCCTTGGAGCTTCGCGCTGCTGTTCGGCGCCAGCCTGCCCATGATGGCACTGGCCGGCTACCTGGCGCTGCTGTACATCATCCCCATCCCCCGGCGCGACGCCGAGCGGCAGCCGTTCAGCCAGGGCGTACTTGGCGGCTTCGGGCGCTTCGTGGGCTACCGGCTGATCATCGTGGCCTGCCTCGGATACCTGCTGGTCTACTCCGCGCACATGGTCCAGAACAACATGGTCCTGTACACCAACGAGGTCGTGAGCCTGCCCTCCGAGACTCTGGTCGGCTATCAGAACGCCATCCGGTTCGCGTGTAAGGTCATTGGCGGCCTGATCCTCGGCTGGATCCTGGTGCGGACCAACGCCCTCACGTGCATGGCGATCACGACCATTCTCGATGGGCTGGGGGTGCTGTGGATCCTGTTCGCGCGGGGGATGTCCTTCCTGTTCGCCTTCGGCCTCAACGGCGCGGGGGAGCTGTTCGGAGTCTACTACCCCAACTACATCGTCTCATGCTCGCCGAAGGCCCACGTTCGACGCAACATGGCCTTCCTGCGGGTGATCCAGACGCCAGTGGCGGCGGCGCCGGCGCTGTTCGGGTGGATCGCCGACACCTGGAGCCTGCGGGCGAGCTTCTGGGTCTCCCTGGCAGTGATGGCTGCTACCCTCATCTGGATGGTGGTGGCTCTGCCGGCCCACCCCCGCCCCCGGGCCGAGGATATCGCGGAGGCGGAGCAGGAGAACCTCGATCCGATCGAGCAGTAGCGGCCCGCGGCACCGCGGCCATGCCCTGAGGGGGGATGGGCCGGGGTGGAACCTGGGAGGTCCTTCGCGGGGCTCCGGACCTCCCACCGCTCGCGTCGCTTGCGGCGGCCCCTCCACGTGGGCGCCAATGCCGCCACGGTCAGGCGGGGCAGTGCGCAAGCTTGCAGCCACTGAGGGCTACTGCTCGCGGCGCCACCGGCACTGGCCCGTGGTCAGCTCGCGCAGCGTCTGGCGGGTCTCCGCGTCGTAGTTGTTGTAGTCCACGCACTCCAGGCTGATCCCCGCCGCGCCCTCCTCCCAGGCCATCAGCGTCAGCCGCCGCGCCACCTCCGCCCGGCTGAGGCCGGTCAGCTCCTGGTAGGCGGGCATGCCCGAGTTGCCCGGATTGTAGGCGGCCACCGGCCACAGCACGTCGCAGCGGTCGCCGGCGAAGTCGGTGATCGCGCTGCAGATCTCGCGCGTGCTCTCGAAGGGCCGCCCGCGGTCGAAGGGAACGTAGTTGATCACCAGGGTGTCGATGAGCTGCTCCTCCACGAGGGTGCGCCAGTCCAGGCCGCGCGTCTTCAGCGGATCGTCCCCCTCCAGGGTGATCTGCGGCACACCCACCATCAGCTCGATCTCCCGGTCCGCGGCGGCCAGACGCTCCCGGACGCGGCGGATGAACTCGGTGACGTAGCCGGAGACATGTCGGCACCACTGCAGGTCGTCGGCCGGCGGGGGCTCGGTCCCATGCTCCTGTCGCCAGGCCTCGACCACCGGCTCCACGTACTCGTAGGCCGGGCTCCAGCCGCCACTGCGCGAGGTCTCGATGAACAGGCACTCGATCCCCCGATCGATCAGCTCGTCCACCAGCGCGAGCTTGTGCTGCACGGTCTCCTCATAGGCCAGGCTGCAGCGGCCCCACCACATCCGCCCGTCGCGGGTTCGCCCCCAGAGCTGGGGGTGGTCCATGTTCCAGCGCCCGATCGTCCATATCGCCCAGTGCGTCTCCTCGAAGGGCCAGTGCACGCCCGGGCGCATGGTCCGCCGCTGGCAGGACTGCACGGCGTAGGCGAGCAGGTCGGGCCGGGCCTCGCCGTAGCGGACCCACCCGTAGACGTCGCGGGTGTCGGGGATCTCCCGCTTGTCATCCCACGGAGCGTCCTGATGGTGGCTCTCCACCTCGCTGGGATAGCGCATGGTGCTGCCGGCGCAATTGCGCCACAGGATGGTGGTGGCGCCGGTCTCCTGGACGTGATCGAGTATCTGGTCGCAGCCGTCGGGGGTCTCGGAGTCATAGGCCGTGGCAAAGTCGAAGTGGTCCACCCAGGCGGCGACCTCAAAGCGCTCCGCCTGCTGGGCGCCGGCTGCGGCGCAGATCAGAACCATCGCGGCGATGGCAACTGCCGTCATCTCCTGCATCGTCATCGCGCCTCCTTCCGCGCCTATCCGTCGAGGAAGTCCTGCAGAGTCATCATGCGGCTCGCCTCGTCCGCCGGCACGCCGACGTAGACCTTCAGATCATGCAGCAGGCCCTCGAAGGCCGCGCCGCCATCGTAGGCCGCTCCCACGCAGACCCGGGTGGCCTCGCCGTAAGAGAGGTCGGCCCCGGACCTGAACAGGGCCTGCAGGATCCCGTCGATGTAGAGCTGGACCGTCCCGTCGCCGCGGCGGACGCCCAGCACGCTCACGGTCCGCCGCTCCGGGAGGGGCTCGTTGGAGCGGGCACCGACGAACTGGCCCGTCACGTCGCGCGAGTTGAACCACAGGTAGCCCTCATCGTTGAGGTAGAGCTGCCAGGCCGCATTGCTCTGGCGGTAGGCCCCGACCGCGATTATGGCCAGCTCGCCGGTGTGCTCCTCCACCTCCAGCACCCCGGTAACCGAGAACGCCTGCGTGCCGAAGTCAAGGCCGCTGGGCTCGGTGATGCGCACGTGGCCGGCCCCGGTGAACCTGAGGGCGCCGTCCGCGGCCTGCAGCTCACCGATGACCTCGCCGTGGTTCTCGCGGCCGCTGAGGTCGCGAACGGTGCCGTCCTCAGGCTGCAGCGACAGGTCCAGCACCAGCGTGGGCTCCGGCGCCTCCGGCGCCGGTGGTGCCTGGGGGCGGAAGTCCAGCTCCGGCAGGTCCACGCGGTAGAGCTGATAGCTGCCCGTGCGGTTGTTCTCGAAGATCAGCCCGCTGCCGTCGGGCAGCCAGTCGGGACTGCGGGAGTTGCCCTCGCCGACGTCCAGGCGGGCCACGTGGCCGGTCGCGACCTCGATGATGTAGATCCCCCAGCCCGGATCGCCGACGCGGAAGCCGGTGCAGGCGAGCATGGCGCCGTCCGGCGACCAGCGCGGCCCGTACGCGATGAGATCGGAGACGGTCAGCGGGTAGTGCTGGCCGGGGTCGTCGATCCTCGCCAGGCGTATCCCCCACGTGTTGCGGAAGCCCAGCACGAAGCTGTAGGCCAGCAGCTCGCCGTCCGGCGAGATGTCCGGCTGCATCATGCCGCTGTCACGGGCATCGACCGCCGCCACGGTCTCCGGCTCGCCCCCGGCGAGCGGGACGCGCTGGATCCCCACGGCCGATGCGCTCAGGCCGCGGGTGGACGAGAAGTAGATGTGCTCGTCGCCGGGGCCGAAGGTCGGGAGGTAGTCCCGGACGAGGCCGTCGGTCAGCCGGCGCGGCTCGCCGCCACCCGCAGGGACCACGTGAATGTTGAAGCCCCGCTCGATGCCCTCAAGGGCGGTCCGCTCGATGTCTCCGAAGCTGTAGGCGATCCATCGCCCGTCTGAGGACCAGTTCGGGTAGAGCGCCCTGCCGGGTCCCTCCACCAGTGGGGCCGCCCGGCCGGTCTGCAGGTCGAGGACGTGGATATCCTGGTCACCGTCCCGTCGCAGTTGGTAGGCCACACGCGTGCCGTCGGGGGAGACGGCGGCCTCGGTGTGGTCGCCGCGGTCGGAGGTGAGCTGCACCGGCTCGGCGGCCGCCGACAGGTGGCAGGCTCCCACCGCCACGGCGACTGCGATCATCCACTCGTTCACCATACTCCCTCCTCGTCAGTACGGCCAGAATCGGTATGTGGGGAAGCGGCCGATGGTCCCCGCCAGCCCCCACAGGCCTCCCACCACGAACTCGCCCAGGATCAGCCCTAGGAAGAAGGGATACAGCCGCTGGTAGAGCTTGTAGCCCCCGTAGCGCATCACGGAGATCTTAATCAGCCAGGCGATCAGCATTGGCAGCCACAGCAGGCCCATGAAGCGCATGCTGGAGGCGGCATACCCCGCAGGATGCAGCGGCCACCACAGAAAGCGCAGGCGCAACAGAAGCAGCGTTATGGTGAAGAGGAAGCCACCCACGATCCCCGCGGCGCGGTTCCAGTGCGCCGGCGGCGGCATCTTCGTCCAGCTCGCGGCCCGTGAGAAGGCGGGCTTTGCCAGGTAGATGGCGTCACTGTTGGGGTCCAGGCCCATGCCGTAGGTGTAGCCCACGTGGATCATGCTCCAGAAGCCCGACACCGTGGAGACGACCACCGCGACCACAACGACCAGGAGGATGGCGCGGATGCTCATGCCCCGGCGGCGCCCCAGCGTCATCCCCTCCAGTCCGTGGGGCATCGGCAGGCTGCGCTGTGACCTGACCATCCAGAACAGCGGGCTCATGGCGATGAGATTCTGCCGCCCGAAGGGCCGCGCTCCGGCGATGCTGATGGCGATGGCCAGGGGGCCGGTCCAGAAGTCGTGCACCGGCAGGCCGAACTCCGCTCGCATCCGGGTGATGGAGAAGGCCAGGAGCAGATAGCCGCCGAAGAAGATCAGGGCGGAGGCCAACGTAACGCCCATGATGCTGGTCGCAAAGATGAGCAGAAACAGCAGGCCCACGCCGACGGCGCCGAAGATGAGCCCATAGGGGATCGCCCCGTCCTCATCGGCGCCACCTCCCGCCAGGCCCCGGAAGATGTCGGCGAAGTAGCGCCGGCCCGTGTAGAGCGCGAACACCCCGATGCCGATGTAGGCCCCGTAGGCCTGCTCGGTGATGTAGGGGAAGTCGATCCGCTGTTGCCCCACGACCCAGCCCACGACACTCTCGAGCTTCCAGAACCAGTAGAAGAAGAAGCACGAGAACAGGAAGTCCTTGGGCATCAGGTAGCCCAGCCCGATGGCGAAGGGATAGACGGCCACGACCGTCCAGCCCATGGCGTTCCAGGGGAAGGTCTTCAGCATCGGGGTCAGGTTGATCATGGTCACGTGCAGCTCGGGAATGCTCGGGTAGAGGTTGGCGAAGCCGTTGAGCAGGTCGATGCCGCCCGCCAGGGCGAAGCCGATCCACAGCAGCCTGTTGCCCAGCAGTTGCGAGCCGACCAGCTCGAAGTCCGGGCGGGTCAGCTGCATGGGGACCTCGAGAAGCGGGTAGCTCAGCTTCTCCTCGTCGTTCCACCGCTTGAGCACGAGGGCGTCGATTCCCATCATCACGACCAGCAGCGCGATCGTGAAGAGGATCCAGGTGCCGACCGGGATGAGCCACGGCCGGAGGGCCTCCATGGTGTAGAGGTTGGCGTCGCCCTGCCAGAAGTCCACCGCCGCGCGGGGGTCGGTGACCAGCAAGGACGAGGGCAACTGGTCGGCGAACAGCTCGTGCCAGTTGTTCTCGGGAGTCCCGTAGTAGGTGGCGGTGGTGAGCAGGATCACCAACACCTGGAGGAAGTCGTGCCCGCAGATGGTGGTCCCTAGGCACAGCATCACGTAGATGACCACAAGCTCGGCCGGGGAGAGGGCGCAGCGTGGCAGCCAGCGGCGCAGCGGGAGGTTCATCAGCGCCAGCACCAGCAGGATCAAGACGGTGTTGAACAGCAGCGATGCCGCGTCCGGCCAGGCGCCACCCCACAGCAGCTCCGAGGTGTCTATCCACACGGCGTTTACCGGAATCAGCAGGGCACCGATGAGAATCGCCTGCCAGCGGATGCTCGCCGTGCCCTCACTGTCTGTTCGCAGAGTGGTCCTCACTAACGCTCACCGACAGTCAAATGGAGCGACCGGCTGGAGGCGTGCGCCTCCGCTGCCGCTCCGAGTCTGTTGGAGTCTCGTCCTGGGGCATGTCGCCGCCTGCCCGAGCGGAGAGGTACTACATTCGACAGACGCTGGCGCACACCTTCACGGAGGGCATGACGGCCCGCCCGGCGAACGACATGCACTGAGAACGTCACGCAAGGCCTCGCGACACGGAAGGTGATGGGGATCGATGTCTGAGCCGATGGCAATGAGGCCCAGCAGGGTGCTGCGCAAGCTCCGCGCCGGGCGGTTCGTCTCCTGTATCAAGTCGAACCTGGAGGACGCCCGGTCGGTGGAGATCGCGGCCATGGTGGGAAGCGACTGCGTGTGGGCGGGAATGGAGCACGTCGCCAATGACTGGCGGCTCATCGAGGAGCAGATCTGGGCCGGGAAGGCCCACGACATGGACGTGATGGTGCGGGTGGCTCGCGGCAGCTACTCCGACTACATCCGCCCGCTGGAGCTGGACGCGGCGGGCATCATGGTGCCGCACTGCATGAGCGCCGAGGACGCCCGCAATGTGGTCCGCATGACGCGCTTTCATCCTGTCGGGCGCCGGCCCATCGACGGCGGCAACGCTGATGCGGCCTTCTGCCAGGTGCCCATGGATGACTACATCGAGCAGGCCAATGAGCAGCGGTTCGTGATCCTGCAGATCGAGGACCCCGAGCCGATGGAGGAGCTCGACGAGATCGCCGCGGTGGAGGGCTATGACATGCTCTTCTTCGGCCCCGGCGACTTCAGCCACGCTCTGGGCGTGCCCGGCCAGATGGATCACCCGAAGATCGTGGAGGCGCGCGAGCGCATCCCACAGGTCTGCGCCGAGCACGGCAAGATCGCCGCCACGACCTGCGCCATCGAGTCCGTGCGCGAGACCGCCCAGATGGGCTATCAGTTCATCGCCTGCGGCGCGGACGTTATCTCGCTGGTGCAGGACTGGAGCGCGAGGGTGGAGAGCTTCCGCGAGCAGACCAGGGACCTGGAGCCGGGATAGTCCACACAGACCGGACAGAACCCTCCGAGACGCTGAAGGCGCGCTGTTTTCCAGCGCGCCTTCAGCTTGAAGTCCAACGCGGCCCTGGTGCGCTTACTCGTAGAGCCAGTCCACGTCGAAGATGGTGATCTGGATCAGGTCCAGACCGCCCATGACTCGGCGGTCGCCGGCGCAGTGGCCCAGCAGCACGTGATCGTCGACGAAGTGCATGGCGGTGTAGCAGTACCAGCCCATGGGGTCATCGTCGATGACCTTCACGTTCTCCCAGGTCTGCCCCTCGTCGCGGGAGATGGCGACCGTGTAGGGCGTGCGCTTGCCCGCCAGCTCCGGGTCGATGTCGGAGTGATCGTTCCACGCCATCAGGATGTCACCGGTCTGTGGGATGCGCTCGAAGGTGGCCGGCGAGACCGGCGAGATGATGTTGGTGGGCTCTGCGGGGCTCCACGTCTCGCCGTCGTCGTCGGAGTAGGAGCGGTACTGGCAACCGCCGCTGGTCCGACAGAGCATCATCAGCCGCCCGTCCTCCAGCGCAATCACACCCGGCTCCTGCAGCCCGGAGCTGAGGCCCTCCGGGGGCAGGATCTCGTTGCTCTTGTGCCACGTCTCGCCGACGTCGTCGGAGAAG
>JBNGDZ010000101.1:0-313 GCA_049975765.1 Armatimonadota bacterium | reverse complement strand
CACCCGATCGTTGTTCACCACGAAGTAGCCGTCCTCGGGGATGCACAACTGCGGCTCGCTCCACGTCTGCGCCTCGTCGGCGGACGTGCGCATGTACATGTGGCAGTCCTCTCGGCTGTTCTTGCGGCAGTAGAACAGGGCGATGCGGCCGTCCTGCAGCCTCAGCAGCGACACGGACATGACATTGTCCCCGCCCTCGTTGGGGACCACCATCACGTCCTCGTCGGTCCAGGTATAGCCGCCGTCGGAGGAGTAGCGGGCGGCCAGATGAGCGGGCGCGAAGTCGCTGCCGCTGGCTCCCGTGAAGTGGGTG
>JBNGDZ010000100.1:423-11872 GCA_049975765.1 Armatimonadota bacterium | reverse complement strand
ACCGAGGGCGCAGTCGGCTCGGCCTCTGCCTCAGTGGAGGCGTGCGGCGGCCCGTCGGGGTTGAGGGTGGTGAGCTCGAAGCGGCCCTCTGTCTCTGCGGGGGCCAGGAAGCTGGTCGCATCGGCAGGCAGGGCCTCGGCCAGGACCTCTCCGCCGCGTGAGAGGCGGAAGCCGCCCACCCGGGAGTTCTCCGGTGCCCGCCAGGTCAGCCGCGCGGAGCCGTCGATGCGCAGTGTGGCCTGCGCGTCCACGGGCGGTCGCGGGGGCCGGGTCTGCCGCACCGTCACCCGCACGGACCGGCCGAGCCGTCCGGGGCGCTCCCCCAGCCGCGCCACGACGGCGTAGGAGTAAGTGACGCCCGTTCGGGCCGTTACGTCGGACACCTGCGCGTCGGTGGTCTCCGCGGTCCAGTCGGCCTCGTCCCCGCCCTCCGGCCGTCTCCGGACCTGGAAGCTGAGCACATCCCGGTAGAGCTCGGGCACCGTCCACGTGAGTGCCACGACCCCCGATGGCGCCACCTCGGCTCGCAGGTCCTCCACCGCCGGCAGGTTTTCGGCGCTCAGGGAGCGGATGCCCAGGTTCGCGTAGCGGAAGTGGTAGTTGTAGTAGTGCAAAAAGCCCACCGGCCCGGTGCGCCTCGGCTCGCCGTAGATGCTTGCGCTGCGGCTGACGACCTCGCCGTCTCGCCGGACGATGAGGCGGCCGCGAATGTGCACAAGGTCGTAGTGGGCGCTCTCGCCGATGTCCAGGTCGCCGACAGGGAGACCGTAACAGGCCCGGTTGCCGGTGTCCTCGGGGTCAACGCCCCAGACCACCCAGGCGCGCAGGTTGTCACCGCCGGCCTGCAGGCGGGTGATATCGAACGAGAGCGCGAAGTCCGTGTACTCCCGCTCCGTGAGCAGGTAGTGGTCTCCAGTGCTCTCCCCGCCGTCTGAGACGACGAACCCGGAGTCCTCGAGGCTGTAGACCTCGGGCACCTCACGCCACTGTGGCGGCTCAGCAGCGGCGAAGCCAACTGCCAGAGCAAGCACGAAGAGCGATACCGTCAGTTCCTGGAGCACGCCGATCACCTCGCTGTGCGGCTGGCTGAGCGCCGGCCGGGCGGGAGCGTAGTTTCGCCCCTCCACACGCCACGACTGGTACGGCGGGCCGGACAGTGGTCCGGCCCCTCCACACGGCGCGGCGATAGCCCACCAGCAGCCAGTCGGGCCGGACCGCAGCGATACCCACTTCACCGCCCGCGCGCCTCCCAATCGCTCACCGAGACCGTCGCCCCCGCGTGAGACAGCAGCATGGGCGCGCAGTCCACCGCCAATGCCCTGTTCGCGTCAGTGGTGGGGTTCTCCTTGCACGCTGCGTCGCCGCGAGGTCGAGCCTCTGAAGGAGCCGGCGCCCGGAGGCACGAACCTGCCGCGAGGCTTCCCGCCCATCAATCCCATGAGTGTCGCAGAGGCGCCGGGCAAAGTGAAAGAGGACGCGCGCGTGGCGGTGACGCCGCGCGCCGTGGCACTGGGCCTGATCCTGGCCGCCGCCAACACCTGGTGGGTCACCATGGCGGAGGCCCGCTGGGGGATCATGGACGGCTCCTGCCTGCCCCTGTTCATCACCCCCGTGTTCATTCTGGCAGGCCTGACGGCGCTGAACCTGGGCCTGCGGCGCCTCAGCCCCCGTCTCGCGCTGTCACAGGTCGAGCTGCTCACGGCCTACATCGTGGTGGTCATCTCGGAGACCCTCTCCGGCCACGACTTCGTGCAGAACCTGTTCGGGACCATCGGCCACGCTCACTGGTTCTCCACTCCTGAGAACGGGTGGGAGGAGCTGTTCCACGAGCACCTGCGCCCGTGGCTGGTGGTCTCGGACATGACGGCGCTGCAGACCTTCTACGAGGGCGGTGGCAGCTTCATCCAGCCCTGGCTGCTGGGGCCCTTCCTGGTGCCGCTGGCGGCCTGGGGCGGCTTCCTGGCGGCGCTGATCGGGGCCATGCTGTGCATCAACATGCTGCTGCAGCGGCACTGGACGGAGCACGAGAAGCTGGCCTATCCGATGGTGGTCCTGCCGCTGGAGATGACGGAGATCGAGGCCGGCCGCTCGGAGTTCTTCCGCGACTGGCTGATCTGGGGCGGCTTCGCCGTTGGCTTTCTGATTACGCTGGTCGCCGGCATCCACGTGCTGGTGCCGGCCTTTCCGGACGTGCCGCTGATCAAGCTGCAGCGCCCCAGCTTTACCGGCTATCCGTGGCAGGGGCTGTACCGCTTCTACTATGGAGTCTACCCATTCGCGGTGGCACTGGCGTTCTTCATCCCCTCGGATCTGTCATTCTCATGCTGGTTCTTCTTCCTGTTCAGCCAGGTGCAGATGGTGGGCGCGGAGCTGCTGGGGATGCGGGAGGCGCCGCCGAACGGCTTCCCCTACCTGGCGCACCAGGCCTCCGGCGCCTGGCTGGCGCTGGCGATCGGCGCGCTGCTTACCACCCGGGGGCATCTGCGGCGCGTGTGGCGGCTGATGTGGGGCCAGGGCGATGGCGGCGAGGAGGCGCGGCTGTATCGGTGGGCCGGCGCGGGGCTGGTCGTCTGCCTCACGGCGGTGGTCATCGTGCTGGGCTTCACGGGCATGAGCGCCGCGCTGATCGCCGGGTACATGGCGGTGTTCTTCGCGCTCTCCATCGCCATGGCGCGGGTGCGCGCGCAGTTCGGGACGCCGCACGAGATCTACTACATCAATCCCCAGCGCATCATCGTCAACGTTACCGGGGCCCCCGCGCTGGGCGCCGAGCAGCTCACCGCCCTGTCGGTGACCTACTGGTTCAACCGCTGCTACCGCTGCCACCCGATGCCCTTTCAGCTCGAGAGCATGAAGATCGCGCAGGTGGAGGGGATCCGGCTGGGCTCCCTGGTGCGAACCATCGCGCTGGCAACGGTCGCGGGAATCGTGCTGGCCTACTGGGCGAACCTGCACATCTACTTCCGCGAGGGCGCGGCGGCCCGCTGCATGGCCTTCAAGTCCTGGGTGGGCTGGGAGAGCTATCGGCGCCTGGCGAACTGGCTGCAGGCCGAGCCCGGGCCCGACTACCCTGCCATCGCCGCCACGGCCGCGGGCGCCGCCCTCTTCTGGGGGCTGCGCTCGGTGCACTTCCACACGGCTCTGCCGCTGCACCCGGCCGGCTACGCCCTGGCGGTGAGCTTCGCGATGAACTACTTCTGGTGCTCGTTTTTGGTCGGCTGGCTGTGCAAGGTCATTGTGCTCCGCTACGGTGGCCGGTCGGCGCATGAGAAGGCCTTTCGGGTCTTCCTGGGTGTGCTGCTGGGCGATTACGTGATGGGCGCGATCTGGGGGATAATCGGCCCGGTGTGGGGCGTTCAGACCTACAAGAACTTCATCTGACCATCGGTTGCCTCCACCTCCGAGGGAAGCAGCCTGTCGGAGGCGAAGAGGCAGCCAACAGGCACGAGAGGTCAACGCGAGCCGTGACGGGAGGATCCGCGATGCGAGAGCTCTTGATCGCCGCATCTATCGTGATCACGATGGGATGCCACGCCGCCCCGCAGGGCTGGACGGTCACACGCGTCCCCGGGGAGCAGCGCACACGCTGGCTGCGCCAGCTTCTCCCGCTGCCGCAGGAGATCGCGATTGAGCGGAGCATCACGCTGCCTGCGGACGAGGTGCAACTGGTACTGGCCGATGATGCGGGGGAGATCGAGGGCCAGGCCGCCGCGGAGCTAAGGGAGCTGTTTGAGGCCGAGGCCGGGGTGGAACTCGATGAGGGCGGCTTCACCCTCCTGCTCGGCGTCTGCGACGAGCAGGGACGGCTCGGCGGGCGGACCGTCCCCCAGGCGCGGCGCCTGCCCGAGCTCCCCAACGCCGAGCAGTCCTACGTCATTCAGCCGCTGGGCGAGGACACGCTGGCGCTGGCGGCGCTTGACCCGCGCGGGGTCTACTACGCCGCGCGCACGCTCTGCCAGCTTCTGGAGGGCCGCCTCGCCGACGGTGAGGTCACGATCCCGCTGGCGCGAGTGGTGGACTGGCCGGACATCGAGGAGCGCGGCGAGTGGGGCGGCAGCGCCGGCTCGGACATCGAGTGGATGGCCGAGCATAAGCTCAATCTGGTGGAGCGTCACGCGGACCTCAGCTTCACCGATGATGGCACGCCGGCGGCCGAGATGGACGAGGACCGGCTCAGGGCGGCTCGACTGCGCGCGCTGAACCTGGTGCCCATCATCCACCACCTCGACTACCTGGGCCGTACGGGCATCTTCGAGCACTACCCGGAGGTCGAGGGCGAGGGCGAGGAGCGCGCCGACGTGGGCGGCTCGCCGGCGCCCCTGTGCTTCCACAAGCCGCAGGCGAAGCAGATCATCGCCGGCTGGATGCGCGAGCTGGCCGCCATGGAGGGCGTGACTGATATCCAGGTGTGGCTCTCGGAGTGGGAAGGGCGCTGCACCTGCCCGGAGTGCGAGCAGGCCGCCGAGCAGGGCCTGCCCCAGCACGCGCTGGAGGCGAAGGTGGTGGGTGAGATTCTGCAGGAGATGCGGGAGGAGGGGATCGACATCGACGCCCGGGTCCTGCTGACGCAGGGCTCATTCCCGGTGAACGAGGAGGTGCTCGCGGCAGCGCCGCCGGAGTTGGACGTGAGCTACTACTGCGGCGCCGGCCGGCCCCTGTCCACCTACAACTCCTCGAAGGAGCCCATGATCTACCCGCTGATGGAGCGCTATGCCGCGGAGGGCAACTGGCTGGGCGTCTATCCGCAGTTCACCGCCTCCTTCGCGCTGGTGTGCCCCTGGAGCTGCCCGCAGTTCATCAAGACGCGTATGAACGAGTTCGCGGAGAAGGGCATCGACTCCGTGTGCGGCTACACGGTCCCCAACAACCAGCTCCACGAGTTCAATGTGCTCGCGGCCGCCGAGTGGACCTGGAACGCGGACGGACGGACGCCGCGGGAGTTCGCCATCGCGTGGGGCACGCGCAGGGGCATCGAGGACGCCGAGGCCGTCGGCGACTGGGCGGAGCTGCTCGGGCCGGTAACCTGGAACCTCTACGGCTCCCCGCACGGCTGCGGGAACCACCTGGCGCTGCTGCGGCAGGCGGCGGCGCTTATCCAGAACGGGACGGCGCCGGAGCCGGGCGAAGGTATCTGGCGCTACTACGAGAGCATCGAACAGCTCGACGCCGACCTGCATGACGTCGCGGAGGCCCGACGCATCGCGGAGCGCCTGGACGTGCCGGAGCTGGTACACGAGACGCGCTTCGCGCAGGCGAACGCCATCTTCGCGCGGCGCATCTACGAGATCGCGGAGCTCGTCGCGGCGGGCGAGGCCTTCGACCGCCAGGTTCGCCAGCGGCTCCAGGAGGCGATGACGGAGGTGGCCAACGCCGGGCTGCAGGGCCGACGGGCGCTGCTGGCCTGGCGGGACGCAGTCTCCCCGGAGACCAGCGGCGGCCGCTATGACGGCACGCTGCGCGCGGTGCAGGGGATCGTGGACGCCGTTGCCGAGGGCCTGCAGCCCTACGGCATCGCAGATCCATCGGCTCCCTGGCGCCGGCACCGCATCGCGGCCTGGGATGACGAGACCATGGAGCACGGCAGGCAGACGCTCCAGTGGGAGGTCACCGAGGCGCTCCTCGGGCCCGGTGACTATGAGGTCATCTTCGACTACGAGACCGGCCAGCAGGGGCTCCCCACGCACCGCGTGGCCCTCGCCTCAGCCTCAGCGGAGGCCCCGGACGAGCTGGCGGAGATCAGCGTGGACGAGCACGAGGGCTTCGCCGGCCACATGGACCGCGACCACATCTACCGGGTGAGCCTCGACGAGCTCGACCCGGACCTGCGCTACTTCGTGGTGGCCGAGATCGTGATACCCTCGTCCAGCAAGGGATCGGTCTACCTGAAGGCCGCCGGCGACCCGCCGGCGTTCTACCGCGTGCCCGAGCTGCCGCCGCTGACCGAGGAGCAGGAGCGGATGCTGCAGTCGCGCACCGAGGGACCGGTCTTTGAGGGCACCGGCCTGGCGGTGGCGGTGATGCAGGGCGGCTACGGCTCGACCTCGATCATGGAGGCCCTGCAGCGTCGAGATGGGCTCGATGTGGCCCCGCTGTGGGACATCAGCCCCGAGACGCTGGCACCGTGCGAGGTCGTCGTCATGCCGCAGCCGCGCAGCGGCGGGATGATCGGCGAGCGGGAGGCGCGACTGCTACGCGAGTTCGTGGCCGATGGCGGGGGGCTGATCGCGACCCACGATGCGGTGGGCTACCGGGGCCTGCCGGCGCCGGTACCCGAGGTCTGCACGGGCGGCGCCGATCATGTCCGGGAGCAGACCTGGACGGTGATTGCCGAGCACCCGCTCGCGGCCGACATTCCGCCCGGCACGGAGCTGACACACGGCTACTACGATCACGTTCTCCTTGACCCGGGTGATGCCGGGACCGTCGTGGCGACCGACGCCGCCCGCAGGCCAGTGGTGGTGTGTGGGGAGCACGGGGAGGGTCGCTACGTCGCCGCCGGCCTGGCCATCGGTCTGGCGCCCGACGACTCGGACGCGCCGCCCTCCGAGCACGAACTGAGACTGCTGCTGAACGCGGTTCGCTGGTGCGCCACTGGCTGAGCGGGCGCAGTTGTCCGCTGGAATCGCTCGGCTTGACGGCCCGAAGGCGACGGGAGTACAATCGCGGTGGAGGCGAACCACCGTGAGACGACGCGTGACCGGCGCTCTGCTTGCCACGGGCCTGCTGGGCGCGGTGGCGTTATGGGGGTGCCGGCCGCCTCAGCCCTCTGACGCACACGCCGCACCGGAGCCGGACGTCGCGGACGAGCGCGCTGCCGAGACGGTGCGCCAGCCCGCTGTCGCAGGCGCCTTCTACCCCGGCGAGCCCGACGGGCTGCGGGCCACCGTCCGGGAGATGCTCCGGGAGGCCGAAGTTGCCGATCTGCCGGGCCCGGTGATCGGCCTCATGGCCCCGCATGCGGGCTACATCTACTCCGGTTCGATAGCGGCGGCCGCATACGCGCAGCTCCAGGGCGCGGAGTACGACACGGTCATCATTATCGGGCCCAGCCACCGGTGGCCCGTTGGGGGCATTGCCCTCCCCGCTTGTGGCGCTTGGCGGACGCCGCTTGGCGACGTGCCGGTGGACCGGGAGCTGTGCGCGGAGCTGGCGGCGGCGTCAGATCGTTTCCACCGCAGCGCCCAGGCACACCGCACCGAGCACGCCCTCGAGGTGCAGTTGCCCTTCCTGCAGGTGGTGCTCGACGACTTCGCCATCGTCCCGCTGGTGATGCACGACTTCGCGGAGGAGAACTGCTCCGCGGCGGCGGACGCGATCGTCCAGGCCGCGGCGGATCGCTCCGTGCTGCTGGTGGCCAGCACCGACATGTCGCACTACCCGGACTACGAGGACGCCGGTCGCGTGGACCGGGCGATGCTCGAGGCCATCGGGACCTTCGACGTGCGCGCCGTGCGCGAGAGGGACGCTGAGCTGCTGGCTGAGGGGACGGCAGACCTGGACTGCACGCTGTGCGGGCTGGGGCCGGTGGCGGTGGTAATGGAGGCGGCCCGGCGACTCGGCGCCGACAGCGCGGTGGTCATCGACTACTCCAACTCCGGCGAGTCCCCGATGGGAGAGAAGACGCGCTGCGTGGGCTACGGGGCCGTGGCGTTCTGCGCGCGTGAGGGCCGCGAGGACACTGAGGCCGCGGCTCGGGCCGAGGACCCGCCGAGCGAGACCGCTGACGCCGGAGAGCTCAACGTCAAGCAGCAGCGGCGGCTGCTCAGGCTGGCGCGCGAGAGCATCGAGGCGGTGACGTCCGACGAGGCGCCTCCGCAGGCGCCTACGGACGATCCAGCCCTCAAACCGGAGCGGGCGGTGTTCGTGACGCTCCATAAGGAGGGACGCCTGCGAGGCTGCATCGGTTCTCTGGAGGCGCGACAACCGCTGGCAGAGGCGGTGCTTTCCTCGGCCGTCTCGGCGGCCACACAGGACCCGCGCTTCATGCCGGTGACCGCTGCCGAGGTGGACGATCTGGAGATCGAGATCAGCGTGCTGTCGCCGCTTCGGACCGTCGATGATCCGCAGGAGATCGTGGTCGGCGAACACGGCGTTATCGTGAGCCAGGGCCGGCGGCGCGGGGTCTTCCTGCCGCAGGTGGCGCCGGAGCAGGGCTGGGACCGGGAGGAGATGCTGAGGCACCTGTGCGCCGACAAGGCCGGGCTTTCCCCGGATGCCTGGAGGAGGGGCGCGACGCTGCAGGTCTTCACGGCGCAGGTATTCAGCGAGGAGGAGCTGCGGGGCGCTGGGGGGGAGAGGTGAGAGCGTGGGCGAGGAGACCCAGGACGAGAAGGAGACGATGGATCGGCGGTCGATGCTGAAGCTGCTGGTCGGCGGGGGGCTGGCGCTGGGCGGTGCCGGCGCGCTGGCGGGCGTGGTCGGCAGCGGGCTGCGAGGCGCTGGGAGCGTCGCGGGAGCCTCAGACGCGCACGAGGCCATGTTCTACGACAGGCTGCCGGGCAAGAACGTCCAGTGCAGGCTGTGTCCGCGAGGGTGTGCGGTGGGCGATGGGGGAAGAGGCACATGCGGCGTCCGCGAGAACCGTGGCGGGAGCTACTACACGCTGGTCTACGGCACCGCGGCGGCGGTGAACATCGACCCCATCGAGAAGAAGCCGCTCTTCCACTACATGCCCGGCAGCCGAGCCTTCTCAGTCGGCACCGTCGGCTGTAACATGCGCTGCAAGGACTGCCAGAACTGGGAGATCTCCCAGATCAGGCCCGAGCAGCTCGACCGGCCTATCCCGCTCTCGCCCCAGACGCTGGTCCGCAAGGCCCGGGAGTACGACTGCGAGGCCGTGGCCTTCACCTACAACGAGCCCACCATCTTCTACGAGTACATGCTGGACACCGCGAGGCTGGCGAGCCAGCACGGGCTCAAGCCGGTCATGATCTCCAACGGCTACATCAATCGCGAGCCCATGCTGAAGCTGGCGCCCCACCTGGGGGCTATCAAGGGGTTCACCACGGACTTCTACAACAAGTACACCGGTGGGACCCTCGAGCCCGTGAAGATGACCATCAAGCGCGTGCACGCCCTGGGCAAGTGGCTGGAGATCGTCTACCTCGTGGTGCCCACCCTCAACGATGACCTCGACGAGATCCGCGAGATGGCCAGGTGGCTCAAGCGCGCCGTGGGGCCGGGAGTGCCGCTGCACTTCTCGCGCTTCCATCCCGCCTACCAGCTCACGAAGCTCCCCTCCACTCCGGTGAGCACGCTGGAGAAGTGCCGCAAGGCCGCCCGCGAGGAGGGCCTGGACCACGTCTACCTCGGCAACGTTCCCGGCCACGCCGGCGAGAACACCTACTGCTCCTCCTGCGGTGAGGTGGTGGTTCGGCGCTACGGCTTCCACGTGCGGGAGATGCACGTGAAGCCCAACGGCGCCTGCCGGTTCTGCGGGAACAAGATCCCCGGTGTCTGGTCGTAGCGACGCGCCCCAGCGTCTGCTGAGCCCTCTCTCCGTTGCCCTGGCCGGCGTGGGCTTCACGGCCCTGATGTACCAGGTCGTCATGACCCGCGAGCTGCTGGTCTCCTTCGTCGGCAACGAGCTGATCGTCGGCATCATCCTGCTGGCCTGGCTGCTGCTGGTGGGCGCGGGCAGCTCCATCGGCGGACGGCTCGCCGATGGGCGCGCCACGCCGGGGCTGCTGGCCGGCAGCGAGCTCGCCCTGGTTCCCCTGATGGCCGGCGGACTGGTGCTGGCGCGAGTGGCGGGCCAGCAGGGGCAGTTCCCCGGCCAGATCGCCTCGCCACTGGCCGCGCTGGCGCTCACGGCGGCGGCTCTGGCGCCCGCGTGCCTGGTGCTGGGCGCGCAGTTCGCCATCGGCTGCGCGCTTCTGGAGGGCATCAGCGAGCGCGGCGCCAGCGCGGTCTACGTGCTGGAGGCCACCGGAGCGGTGGCGGCCGGCACGCTGTTCCACTTCGTGGTGGCGGATCACCTCAACGTCGTGGCGGCCGTCGCCGGCCTCTGTGCCCTAAACTGCGCGCTGGGCTGCTGGATCGCGGCCGCGACGGCGCGAGGAGGGGCCGCCGTTGCCGCCGGTGTGCTGTCCGTAGCCTGCATCGTCCCTGCGGCGCGGCCGACACTGACGCACGGGATAGATCGGGCGCTGATGCAGATGCGCTGGCAGCGTCACCTTGTGGCCTGGACGAACACGCGCTATGGCCTCTGGAGCGTGAGCCGGCAGCACGACCAGCTCACGTTCTCACATGATGGCGTGCCGGCCTTCGCCACCGGGCCGCAGGAGGACGCCGAGTCCGTGCATGTCGCACTGGCGGCGCATCCCCGGCCCCGAACCGTGCTGATGATCGGCGGCGGCCCGCCGGCGATCCGCGAGGCCCTCAAGCATCCCGTCCGCGAGGTGCACTACGTGGAGCTAGATCGCCAGGGGATCGAGTTCGTCCAGCGCCACGTGCCCGCGAGACTGCGGTCAGCGCTTAGCGACCGCCGGGTGCATCTGCACTTCACCGACGGCCGGGCCTTCCTGAAGGCGGCGGAGGGCCGCTACGACGTGATCGCCGCCGACCTCCCCGATCCCACTACGGCGGTCATCAACCGCTACTACACACAGGAGGCCTTCAGGGAGGCGCGCGGGGCGCTCCGGGAGGGCGGTGTGCTGATGACGAGTCTGAGCTCGCCGCGGACCACCCTGACTGGCGAACGGCGCCTCACTGTCGGCGGCGTGTGGCGGGCGCTGGGTCGCTCCTTCCCCCAGCGGGCGGTGTTGCCGATCGGCCAGAGACTCCACCTCCTGGCCGGCGAGACCATCGGCGCCGGGAACATCGCAGACGAGATCCAGAGACGAGGCGTCAAGACCCAGTTCCTGACGCCCTTCGCCCTGGAGGCCGCGCTCAACCCCCTGGCGTGCGAGATGGCGCTGCAGGCCGTGCGCGAGGCCGCCGACGCGCCCACGAACACCGACTTCCGGCCGGTGGCCTACCACCTGCAGATGCGGCTGTGGGCGCGGCAGTTCTGGCCGCGAGCCGAGCTGGGCTGGCTCAGCGGCGTGGATGCGGCGGCGCGGGGTCTCGCCTGGGGGCTGATCGGACTGGCGGTCCTGGCGGCGCTCACGCTCGGCCGCCGGGAGAGCTACCGGCGGATCGCGGTGGGGGCCGCCATCCTGGTCATCGGGCTGCTGGAGATGGCCGTGCAGCTTGCCGTGCTGTTCGCCTTCCAGGCCATCGCCGGCTACCTCTATCACCAGATCGGGCTGCTGATGACGCTGAACATGCTGGGGCTGGCGCTGGGCGCGGTGCTCGCGCGGACCCAGACGCACTCACGACGGCCCGCGCTGTTCATCGCCGTCAGCGGCATCTTCGTGGCACTGTGCGCCGGCTTCCCCTGGTTGATGGGAGTGAGCGCCGCGACCCCGAGCCTCGCTACCGTTGTCCTCGGCTTTGCCGCCGGTCT
>JBNGDZ010000100.1:0-413 GCA_049975765.1 Armatimonadota bacterium | reverse complement strand
GCGGTGCTGTGCTGGCGGCACTCGCTGGCGTGCGCCCTGGCCGCGAGCCTGCTGACCGGCGCCGCCTTCCCGCTCGGCGTCGGCCTCATGGGCGGCAGAGAGGCCCGGGCGGCATCATCGCTGTATGCGCTGGATCTCGTGGGAGGCGCCGCGGGTGCGGCCGCGGTGAGCGTCCTGCTGGTGCCGCTGATGGGGCTGCCAGCCACCGCGCGGCTGCTGGCGGTACTGGGAGGCGCGGCGCTGGTGGCGTCGCTGCCGCTCATGGCGCGACGGTAATCCCTCCTCGCGACGGACGTGTGTCGTGGGCGTTTGCAGGGGGCCGAGCACCGCCCGTCAACGGGTGCCGTTACGCGAGCGGAAGCTCGCGGCAGACTGCATGGCAGTCTCACAGAGACCGCTCCGCGGTCTCCCGC
>JBNGDZ010000099.1:0-11981 GCA_049975765.1 Armatimonadota bacterium | reverse complement strand
TCGAGATCATCCTCCGCCAGCAGGAGATCATCGAGCAACTGCAAGCCCGCGTCTCGGAATTGGAAGCGCAGATAGAGCGCCTCACCGGGCCGCCCAAAGATCACACCAACTCCTCCATCCCTCCCTCAAAGAGCCGCAAGCCCAATCGGGACAGCCCCCGGCAAAGCAAACGTGGCCCGAAGAAGGGCCATCAGGGCCACTCCCGCCGCCGTCAGGAGCCGGACATCACGCTCCAATGTCGGCCCAAGCGCTGCGAGGACTGCGGCGCCGACCTGTCCGATCTGCCGGGCAGAGAAATCGGCTCCAGTCAGGTGGTGGAGATACCTCCGGTGCGGCCGGTGGTCATCGAGGCCCGGCGCCACGAGGTTGATTGCCCACATTGTGGTCATCACCAGCAGGCCGATTATCCGCCGGGTCTGGAGCCTGAGCGCACCTTCGGCCCGCGCATCGAGGCGCTGGTGCCCTATCTGCAGCATGTGCAACACATCTCCTACGAGCGCCTGCAGCAGTTGATGACGCAGGTCTTCGGCCTGAACATCAGCCAGGGCGCGATTGCCAACATTGTTCGCCGCCTGGCCGAGGGTCTGCAACCGCGGGCGGAACAGATACGGGAGGCCATTCGGGCCGGTCCGGTGATCGGTTGCGACGAAACCGGTGCCCGCGTGGATGGCAACAACCGCTGGCAATGGGTCTTCGAGACGCCTCGGGCCAGCTACCATCTGATCGCCGACAGTCGAGGCAGCCGGGTGATCGATGACGTGCTGGGGGACGCAAAGCCGCAGGTGTGGGTCAGCGACTGCTTCAGCGCCCAGATGAAAGCTCCGGCACAGCGGCGGCAGTTGTGCATGGCTCATCAGCTTCGCGACCTCGAATACGGCATTGAGGCTGAGCGGTGTACCTTCTGCTGGCGAATGCAGCAACTGTTCAGACGTGCCATGCGCCTCGACACCCGTCGTGACCAGTTGCCCGAAGACCTGTTCGCGGCCCAGGTGCGGCGCATCGAGGCCGCCTGCGATGCACTGCTGGACGATGAGGCCAGTGGCAGAAACGGGCTACGCCTGCAGAAGCGCTACCGCAAGCACCGCGAGAGTCTGTTTACCTTCCTGCACCGCGAGGACGTGCCCGCCGACAACAACGCCTCGGAGCGAGCTTTGCGCAAGCCGGTGGTCCACCGTAAAGTGACCGGCGGCTTCCGCTCGACGTGGGGCGCAGAGGCCTACGCCACTGTGGCGACGGTGCTGCAGACGGCCCGAAAACATGGCCATGCTGCCCTCGAAACGCTCACCGACGCCCTCGGCCCCTCTATTGACGACAGCCTCCTCCTACATCGCACCTGACGCCGCAAGGTGAGTAGTTACGGGCTATCATGCCTGCGGAGAGAGGTTCGCGCCGCGCTCCGCGTACTCCTCCAGCAGTCGCAGGTAGACCTGGTACTCCCCGAAGGACACGCCCGGCGGCGTCTGGTGGTCCACGGAGGGGATGAAGCGGCCCGTGCGCATCAGCGGCAGCAGTCGCTCGAACTCCGCCCGGATGGCCTCCTCGCCGCGGTTCATCACCATCTTGTCGTAGTGCCCGATCATGATCAGCTCCGGGTGCGCGCGCCGCAGCGCCATGCCGTCTACCCCCGCCTGGCGCTCCAGCGGGAGCACACCGGTCGCGCCGACGCGCTGCAGCCACGGGATCATCTCGGTTACATCGCCGTCGCTATCCACGATGGGCTCGGAGCCGATCTCCTCGATGACGGGGACGACCCGCCGGTACCACGGTGCGATGAACTCCTCGAACATCTCCTCGGAGAGCATCGGCCCGTGGTTGTAGGACATGTCTTCGGCGAAGGTCACGAAGTCCGGCACGGTGATCTCGCCGACGCGCCGCAGGCACTGAATGCTGTGCGCGGCCAGGTCGGCATTCATGCGACGCATCAGCTCGGGGTGGTCGTAGAAGGCGTAAAAGTGGCGCTGGATGCCAAACAGCCGCCGCGGGTACCAGAAGAAGCCGTCGACGGTAAACCACAGGACGAAGCTCTCCCGCCCGCGGCTGTCGATGAGCTCCGTCAGGGCCTCAAGCTGAGGCGTGATATCCGGGTAGAGGTAGGGCAGCACGCCCTCGTAGCCGGCCTCATCCTCCAGGATGCCGACACCATGTCGCGGCGGGGCCGGTGCGCCGGGGCCGATGGGGCTCACGCGAAGCTGATACACCGGGTCGAGGCCGAGGTACTCCTGCACGTCGTAGCGCGGCATGCCCTCCGGGAGGCCCTCGGTGTACCAGCGCTCCAGCGTTTGGTCCCAGTATGGCGCCCACTCGACGCGGGGCAGCCGGTCCACAGGCTCCCCCCGCATGGCGGCTCGGAAGCGATCGGAGACCGTCACGGGCGGCGCCCCTTTGTGTCGGCTATTGCAGTGCGATGATATGCGCCGCGATCCGGCGCCGGAACCGATGGAACGTCGCGGTGCTGAAGCCCTCAGGGATCGACAGGTTCTGCTTCCCGTCCGGGACGATCTCCCCGCGAAGCTCATCGAGCGTGGCCTGCGCCGCCGCGGCCTCGTCGGCCTTGGCGGCCGGCGCGGCCTCGATCAGCCCCTCCAGCTTCCGCAGATACCACACGTCCTCGATGCCCTCGCGCTCGCACTCCCAGCCGATGGTGGGGATGGGCCCTTCGGGCGTCGGCGCGGAGACGAACATGTCCGAGCGTGCCGCGTCCAGGTCGTCGTAGGGGCTGCCCACGTAGGCGTTGTAGTGCCAGTAGAGCATCCCGGTGGCGCCCAGCCGCCAGCGCAGGAATCCGCTGCGGAACCGGGGCACGGCCGCCCTTGCGCCGTAGTTCGAGGAGTAGTACCAGAAGGTGGCGCCCTCATCCAGCGTGGCCTCCCTGGTCTGGGCGTTGGCTGACAGATGCTGCCAGCAGGCGTAGTCGATCAGCGGCAGCAGACGCAGCCCGCCCTCGATCGCGTTCGGCGTGCAGTAGGTGTAGGCGCCCGGCACCTCCCGCGCCAGACCCAGCAGGTGCTCGGCCCGCTCGATCCGCTCGGCGTTGTTGCTGGGCTCGTCCACGGGGTAGCACAGCAGCTTCGGCCAGCCCTTCGCCTCCCCATGTGCCACGGCCGCCTCCAGAAGCTGCTTGTAGCGTTCATCCCACTGTTCGTCGGAGAGGTCCCCCGGGATCATGCCCGGCAGCCGGCGCACCCCGCCCCACGGCATATCCCCGGTCAGCCCGTGCCGCTGCGCCGATGCGATGAAGTCGTCCATCACCGAGAAGTCAAGCTGCAGCTCGCCATCGACCCAGCCGCCGGCGGGGGCCTCCTGGCTGAGCGTAATGGTGTCGATCAGATGCTCGCGCATGTCGGCGAAGTGCAGATCGCGGTTCTCGGGGTACATAGCGTAGTGGGTCCCGTAGTACATCCCGAACATCTCGCCCTCAGGTCTCTCGATCGTGAAGGGCAGCACCCGCAATCGGAGCGGACAGGTCCACGGCTCGGCGCTTCCGGGATCGAAGGTCACCTCGCCGGAGTACCAGCCTGGCGGCTGGTCCTCCGGCACGTGCACGGTCAGCCACCACCAGCGCGTGTCCCCGGGGCCCACCTTCGCTCGCTCGCCGGGGTAGAGGATCTTGGGGCCGCGCAGGTACTTCCTCTCATCCCGGCCCTGCCGCTGGCGCAGGATGCCCGCGATGCGGATGTCCCATCGGTCCGGGCTGATGACCTTCGGCCCCGAGACAAGCTCGCTGACGCTCACCTGGCACTCTCCCAGGTCGCGCAGCGGCACCGCGCCGAAGCTGACCGGCTCGTACTCGCCGGGCGTCGCCCACGCGCTCAGCGTCGCGCGCCGCTCCGCATTGGAGGGGACGGTGCCAGGGTAGACCAGGTCCAGGTAATCGCGCGCGAAGGCCACGTAGCCACGCTCCCGGTCCGCGTCGGTGATCTCCCCGCGCGCCGGATCCTCCTCGGGGAAGACCTCCTCGTACTCCGCATACCAGGCCTCGCGCATGGCGGCGAACATCACGTCCATCTGGTCGCGCGCCGTGGCCTCCGTGTCGGCATCCAGGACCACGATCCCGTTGCAGTGCCACCACGAGTAGCGGCGCGGCTGCACCTCCGAGCTGCGGAAGGTGATGCGCACCGGCTCCTCGCGGGCCTCGACGGGCACGAGCCGGAACTCCCACTGGCGGTTGTGCCACTGCTGGATCGCCACCCGGCCGTCGAGCAGCACGTCGAAGGGCAGCCCGCTGCGGTTGTACTTCATGTCGCCGGCCAGCAGCGCGATCTGGTAGCGGCCCGGCTCGAGGTCGAGCACGAAGGTGGCGGGCAGCGAGCCACCGGCGCCGTAGCCGTAGATGAAGTCGCGCTGCAGGGCGCTGCCCGAGCCCTGATCGGCCTCCTTGAGCTGTGTGACCTCGCCCCACCCGTATCCCAGCGCCGGCGAGTACGCCGTCTCAGCCGTCACCTGCGTGAAGCCCACTTCCACGGGCGAGTCGGAGGTGCCGAAGTCAAGCCGAAGCACCGGCTCCTGGGCGAAGGCGGCGGCACCACCCAAGAGAGCAAGAACTGCGATCCACATCGCGCGCGCAGCCGTTCGCATCATGACCGTGTCACCTCGGGGAAGCCCGTCACGCCTCTCGTCGCTGCTGCAGCACCCACGCCAGCGCCTCATCCCTGCGGATGTCGTAGGGCTCGCCCCCCGCGGGCAGAGCGCCCTCGCGGATCATCTGCTCCAGCGGCGATTCGCGCCTCTCGTAGGGCGGCTCGATGCGGGTGCGGGTGCGGGCGGACTCGTAGATCGCCATCATGATCTCCTGAGCCACCAGCGCCTCCGACGCGATGTTGCGGTGGGGAGGACCGTCGTCCATCCACGCCAGCAGCTCGTCCAGGTAGCCGGGCTGCGCGTCCGCCTCGGGCTCGTGCGCACCCGCCCCGTCGATCAGCACGGCCTCATCGCGGTCGATGTTGATCACTCCGTCAGGCCCGCAGACCTGAAAGCCCCTCTGCTTCTGCAGATCGACCATGTCCACAGAGAGGGTCATCTCATGCCCGTGCTCGAGCTCGATGAGAGCGTGTGTCTTCTCCTCGGCGTAGGACCCACGCTCGAAGCGATTCGTGGTGCGCTGAATCCAGCCGACGACGGCGGTCCAGCCCGGGTCCCCCAGGACCCAGCGACAGCCGTCGATCAGGTGCGAGCCGATGTTGAGCAGCCCGCCGCCGCTGGCCATGCGGGCGCTGCCGGCCTCGCCGATTGCGCCCTCCGCGATGAGCCGCTTCGCGGCGTTGTAGCCGGGCGCAAAGCGTCTCTGATGGTGGATCACGAAGTGGCACCCCCTCTCCTCCGCCAGCGCCACCGCGTCCAGAGGCCCGCCGAGCTCGTCGCTCATGGGCTTCTCGGAGACCACGGCCCTCGCCCCCGACTCGATAGCGGCGATGGAGATGGGCATATGTGTCCCGTTCCAAGTGCAGACGCTGACGATCTCCGGCTCGACCTCCGCCAGCAGCGTCTCGTAGTCGCGGTAGCGATGCGCGATGTTGCGCTCGTCGCAGAAGGCGTTGAGGCGCTCCTCGTCGATGTCGCAGCCGGCGACCATCTCGGTGCGGTCGCAGGCGGCGTAGTACCCGGCGTGCGTCCTGGCGATCCCGCCCGTGCCGATGATCGCGACGCTGTAGCTCTCGCTCATGATGGCCCTCCCGGCGCGCACTCTGGATCCTGGGCTCGAAAGGCGTTTCCAGCCCCGGGCGGAATCTCCTCCGAGTGCGTACAGGAAGCGGGCCCCGCGGCTGAGCTCTCGCGGGGCCCCATCATCCGGGCAGCTATTGACCGCAGGCGACACGCCATCGCTACCAGAAGCCCGGCGCCGCCGGATAGCCGTCCACGATGGGCTGGTTCGCAAATGGCTGGTAGCGGTACTTCTCGCCCATCTCGTCGATGTGCTCGAGGTCGGCGGGATCGACCTCCATGTCGAAGAGATCGTACATGGGCTGGAAGTGCTCGCGCCTGGAGCCGCCGAGGATCGGCGTGGTGATATAGTCCTTGCTCAGCACCCACTTCATGGCAAGCTGGTTGACCTGCATGCCGTTGCGCGCGGCTATGTCCTCCAGCTCCTCCACCACGTCGAAGGTGTCCTCGGTGAGGTACTTCTCCTGCATGCGCGGGTGCGAGAAGCGCGAGCCCTCCGGCGGCTCCTCCCCGCGCCTGTACTTGCCGGTGAGGATCCCGCCGTGCAGCGGCCCGTAGCCCATGATCGCCACGTTGAACTTCCGGCAGAACGGAACCGTCTCGTTCTCGATGACCCGGTCCATGATGTTGTAGCGCACCTGGGCGGAGACGATGGGCTGCAGGTCGCGCAGCGCGGCCTTACCCAGCATCTCAGCCATCTGCCAGGCGTAGTGATTGGCCACGCCGGCGTAGCGGATCTTGCCCTGCTTGATGAGGGTGTCGAGCGCCTCCAGCGTCTCCTCCACGGGCGTGATCGGGTCCGGGTGGTGGAGCTGGTAGAGGTCGATGTAGTCGGTCTGCAGCCGCCTCAGGGAGTCCTCGCAGGCCTGGATGATGTGTCGCCGCGAGCAGCCGCCGCCCTCGGAGCCACCGCCGCCCTCGCGGTCGAACATCTTCACCCAGCACTTGGTGGCCAGCACCAGGTTCTCGCGCGCCACGGAGGTCTCCTTGAGCGCGCGACCCATCACCTCCTCGGACTCGCCGCGGCCGTAGGCGTCAGCGTTGTCGATGAAGTTGATACCGGCGTCGAATGCGTCCGCGAAGGTCGCCTTGGTCGTCTCGAAGTCGCAGCGAAGCGGGAAGTCCATCGCCCCCAGGCAGAACCTGGAGACCTTCAGTCCGGTGTTGCCGAAGACTACGTATTCCATGCGAGTCAGTCCCTTGACGAGGAAAATCGAGCGCTCGTTCGCTCTTGAGGGATTCGGTGCTCAGGTGCGGGAGGCCTGCATGAAGCCGGTCTGGACAGGGGCAGGCCCGTGAGGGGCGCCGCACTGGCCCCGATCGCTGAAGATCAATGCAGATCGTGCAGATTCTCGGCCTGTGACCTGACGGTCTCCTCCCAGCGCATCCACTTGGCATGGCCGTCGAGGAAGGCGAAGTTCTGACCTCCGTTGTGGCGGTCTTTGTCCAGCAGATCGCCGAAGACCGGCGGCCAGGCGATCACGCCCGTGAACCAGTTCCCGTTGGGGAGCCAACTGTCATAGCACAGGTCGTAATAGGGGCTGGTGGGATCACCCGGGTCGTTGTCGGGCAGATTGCGCCAGTTCGCCGCGCGTTCAGCGATCAGGATGGTCTCCGAGGGCCTCTCCGCGGCATTGAGCGTGCGCGCTCCGGCGGTGAGCATCCCGTTCATCAGGTAGCTGCCCCAGAGGTCGGGGTCCCCCTTATCCGGCTCCGAGGGGCACCAGCGGATCTGCTGGTTCCTGATATACGGGTCCAGACCGTTGAACCACATCCATAGCACGGTCGAAGCGCCGTGCTCGTCGACCTCCATGGTGATGGGCATCATCTCGTCGTAGTCCTGAGCGTACATCAAGACCCCCAGGCTCCACTGCTTCATGTTGCTCAGGCACGCGGCCTGGCGTGCCTTCTCCCGAGCTCGTGCGAATACCGGGAACAGGATCGCTGCCAGGATCGCGATGATCGCGATCACCACCAGCAGCTCGATGAGCGTGAACGCGCGTCTCGTGCTGTACATGACCGTCCCTCCTACTTGTTCACACAGGGGGGACGTGCTACAATCGCTCCTGTGGGCGTGGCGATTGCCACGTCTCCGGCCCGCGGCGCGCTGCAACGCGCTGTGGGCCCTTTTCTCCTGTGCGTTCGATTTGAGAGTGCCTGCGGCCTCAGCGATAGCTATGGCCCCATCCCTCCGCCGATGACCACCATTTCGACAGTCAGGCGACAGGAAGTTAGGCACGCCTAACTTAGTCAAGCCTAACTTTAGATCATCTGCCGAGGCGCTGTCAAGACGATTCTCGGAAAGTGGGGAGACCGGGCGGTAGCGCGCTTCAGGGCAGGAGCCTGTGCGCAGTTGCATGTATCGACGGGGCCGTATGGCGCAGGAGGAATTGAGCTATCCGGGTGAGCCGGACTTAGCAGCTAACTCGTCACGCAGATGCACGTAAAGTCCCGCGATGGTCATACTCTGCACGAGCAGCAGGAGGTTGCGCACCACGGCCAGGAGGGGCCCGTGCAGCGTTCGCGAGCGCGCCATCTCACCGGGCTCGAAGAGCGCGACCATCCCACCCAGCACCGCGAACAGCAGCGCGAAGCGCAGACCGAAGGTGATGACATCCACCGGCCGCCGGCGGAACAGCCGCCAGCTCTGCCGCAGGGCGTCGATGAGTCCCCGCTGCCGGTCCACGATCGCCCACGGCGCGAAGACCAGCAGCACGTGGATGAGGATCGGGATGGCGCTGAGGATGCGCGCCGAAACCGGCCTCGCCCCGATCGGGACGGCGGAACCCGGCATGCCGATCAAAAGCACCAGCGCGGCCGGAGCCCACGTCGCGCCGACCGCTCGGATCGAGGAGCGGAAGCTCCAGACGCCGTCGCCCACTATCTCCAGCATCATGCGCCACAGCAGCGCGTGTGCCGGCGCGAGCAGCACGCCGGCCAGCACCAGCCCGTGGATGACGAGCACCCACGGCCGGTACCACGGAGCGTCCGGCTCGCCCATCCGCCAGAAGAAGCTCTCGCCGGCCGCTACGGCAGCCGCCACCGCTACGGCGTGGGCACACAGGAATGCAATCGGCCACCGCAGGCTGCGGGCCGTCCTCTCATCGATCCCGTCAGGCGGGTCGATCATGACTCGCACGAGACCCGCGGCCAGCAGCACCGCCACGAGCAGACTCGCCCATCCGGTCAGCGGCACCTCCCGCAGGCGCGGCAACGCCCAGTAGATCTCGCCCTCGAGCAGCTTCGGGATCAGCTCCGCCGGCCGGCTCAGCCCCGCCAGCATGGGCATCGCCCGCGCCGGCGCCGGCCCGCCGATGTCAGCCACCAGGTAGGCCCGCATCAGCGAGGCTGCCGTCCCCAGCAGCCATAGCGCCACGAGCGAGCCCACAAAGGTCCGGTTGCGTCGCAGCTTCGCAACCACGTCCGCGAGCATGCGCAGAGGCGCCCGCCGCAGCGGGATCGGCTTCCCCGCGCGGCGAAGCTGCAGCCAGTCGATCAGCCACCACAGCGCCACGAGTGCCGCGACCCAGGCGATTGTGCTTGCTGCCGCCGACATGGGTTATCTCCGGTCTCACTCGCCTCTGGCGAGTGCCGTGTCCAGTCTTGCGGCAGCCCCTTCCTGCTCAGCGCCCGCTGCGCCTCCCCGACTGGTGACGCCGGGAACCGAGGACTCCCGCGTCGTGCGCGGAACCACACAGCCAGCAGGCACCACGTTCAACGCCGGAGGAACCGCCGATGCCACGATCGGACAGGTCACGATTCGACGCCGACCGCCCCAACATCCTCTTCATCCACGCCGAGAGCATGGATGGCCGGAAGATGGGCTGCATGGGTCACGCCGCGAGTGTCACGCCCAACCTCGATGCGCTCGCGGAGGACGGCGTGCTGTTCACCAACGCCTACTCCACCTGCCCGGTCTGCAACCCCTCGCGGGCGAGCATGTGGAGCGGCAAGTATCCGCATGTCTACGAGTGCTGGAACAACCACGAGGGGCTGCACGAGGACATCCCCACCTTCCGCGACACGTTCGACCGCGCGGGGTACCTGACTGAGGCCATCGGGCCACTCGACTACCAGTGGGGTAAACACTCCATCCGCGACCGCATCGGCTCCTGGACGCGCAGCGCCAACATCGAGCGCCCCATCAGCCGCACGCCGCTGCCGCGCATCGACGACGGCGACCCCTGGGGCGCCGACTGGCGCCGGGCCTGGCAGGCCATCGACTTCATGCGGGAGGCGTCAGCCGGCGACCGCCCCTTCATGCTCTACCTCACCACCGGCCTGGTGCACCCGGCTTTCGTCGCCAGCACGCGCTACATGGAGCTTATCGACCAGAACGCCATCGAGATTCCGCCCGACCTCGGGCCGCTGGAGGATACCGCGCACCCTGTCATGCGCTACATGCGCATCACCAAGAACTGCGACACCGAGTTCACCGAGGAGATCGTTCGGGAGATCCGTCACACCTACTTCGCCATGATCGCGACGCTCGACGAGCTTGTGGGGCAGGTGCTTGCGGCGCTGGAGGACCTGGGGCTGCGCGAGTCCACCTACGTCATCTTCTCCAGCGACCACGGAGAGATGGCGGGCGAGCACAACCAGATTCTCAAGCGCTCCATGTACGAGCCATCCATCCACGTGCCGCTGATCGTCTCCGGGCCCGACGTGCGGCAGGGCGCACAGGTAGAGGCACCCGTCTCGCTGATCGACATCTACCCGACGCTGATGGACATGGCGCGCCTGAGCTATGGCGACTACGCGCACCATCCAGGGTATCCGGAGCGGCTCGACGGCGAGTCGCTGATGCCGCAGCTCACCGGCGATGCGGTGCGGCAGCGCGACTGGGCCTTCGCGCAGTACAACGGTGACCGCTGCAACACCGGGGCCTACATGCTCCGCCGCGGGCAGTGGAAGTACGTGAAGTACATCGGCTATGAGCCGCAGCTCTTCGACCTCCACAGCGACCCGTGGGAGGTCGAGAACCTGGCCGACCAGCGCGAGCAGGTCGTCGCGGAGCTGGATGACCTCCTGGAGGGTAGCTTCGACTGCGCAGCGATCGACGCCGCTGCTCGGGCCTACGGCCGCGAGGCCTTCCTGCGCTGGAGCGAGCGGGCGCGCGCGGATGGCACCTACGAGCCGACCATGGCGCACGTCTACAGCGGCTTCGACCGCCAGTGCATCGAGGACCTGAGGCCCTGGACGGCCGAGGACGAGGCCCAGATCCAGCGCTGGCTGGCGGAGGGGTGAGGGCGGCGGGGGCGTGCACGCGCCCTGTGTCGCGACGCATCGCTCCACAGCGGGAGCGACCGGGCGGGAGCGTGGTCCCGGCCCTCCATGCGACCGGGCAACGGTGGCGGCCACGACCGGGAGGGCGCTTACACCCTCCTCCTCCGGTGCCAACGAGCACCGACCCAACTCCGCTCTACCCCTCCAGCCCGAAGATCTGCGCGGCCGTCTCGCCCATGATCAGCGCCTGGTGCTCGGGGGACATCGACACGTGGTCGAAGAACTTGTGGTAGTCGGCCAGCACATCGTGCATCAGGTCCGCCGACACGTCGGTGCCGAACACGATCTTCTCGTAGGGGTGCTTGTCGCCCATCAGCCCGTACTGCGGGTTGTCCGCCCACCAGAGCAGGTCCGCCAGGAACTGGGGGTCCTTCTTCTTCATCGTGGACCCGGTGAGGTCGAAGTAGACGTTGGGGTGCATGCGCGCCATCTCCCCCGCCTCCCCGTACCAGGGATTCCCCAGGTGGGCACCGATGAGCGAGAGCGTGGGGAACTTGCGCGCGATACGATCCAGGTGTGCCGGTCTCATGCGGTCGATGGAGACGTCGCGCAGCGGATCGTGCGTGCGGCTGGCGGCCACGATGCCCAGGTGGAAGAGGATCGGCATGTCCAGCAGCGCGGCGCGCTCGTACACAGGCATGCAGATGTCGTCGTCGTAGTCCACGGTGGGACGGATGACCTTCAGGCCGTGGAAGCCCATCGCATGCAGCTCATCGACCGCGGCCGGACCCTCCTCCCCGAGGCGCACGTAGCCCAGTGCCAGCATGAAGTCCTCGTTCTCCTGCAGGGCCTCGAAGAGGTGCCGGTTCCCGGCTCCAGGCGGCCCGGAGGTGCACAGCGCGACCCGGTCGATGCCCAGCTCCGCGCACGTGTCCCGCAGCTTCGGCATGTATTCCCGCCAGTCCCGCGGCAGGTGGTGGTGGATGTCGATGACCATGGCGGCCTCTCCTCGATCGCGGTGGTTGATGCTGCGGGGACCTTCCCGATGCGGTGTCCCGCACCTGCCGGCAGCATGAATCGTGCGGGGCCGCCACATG
>JBNGDZ010000098.1:0-11986 GCA_049975765.1 Armatimonadota bacterium | reverse complement strand
GCGCCCGACAGCGCCGTCGCGGGGCGGGCCACGGTGTTCGTCTTCCCGGACCTCAACACCGGCAACACCACCTACAAGGCGGTCCAGCGCAGCGCCAACGTGGTCTCGATCGGCCCGATGCTGCAGGGCCTGCGCCGGCGACTCGCTCGGGCGGCGGGCGCGCCGGCCAGCGCGGGGGATGAGGCCCTGCTGGCGGGCCTGACGCGGATCGGCATGCCCCGGGACGAGGTGGCGCAACTTCTGTCACGGCTGGAGCGCGCGAGAGACGACGACCCCGGAGACAGGGAGCTGCTGGCTCTGGCGCGCCAGGTCGCGACCTTCGAGAGGATGCTTGGTCATGGTTGACGCTGGTGAGGGCGGCGCGGCGGCGGAGCTTGCGGCGCGCATCGAGGAGACGATGGGACGGGCGATCGTCGGACAGCAGCGGCCCATCCAGGAGATGCTGGTCGCTGTCCTGGCCAGCGGGCATGTCCTCCTGGAGGGCGTGCCGGGGGTCGCGAAGACCCTCATGGTCCGGACTCTGGCGATCTGCCTGGGGCGCGAGTTCCGCCGCGTGCAGATGACGCCGGACCTGATGCCCTCCGACATCGTGGGCACCTACGTCTACGACACCGCCACGAACGAGTTCCATCTCCGGCGCGGCCCCATCTTCACCGAGTTTCTGCTGGCCGATGAGATTAACCGCGCTCCGGCGAAGACCCAGGCGGCGCTGCTTGAGGCCATGCAGGAGCGCCAGGTGAGCATCGACGGCGTCACGCACCCCCTTCCGCGCGATTTCATGGTCTTCGCCACCGAGAACCCCATCGAGTTCGAGGGCACCTACCCACTGCCCGAGGCCCAGCTTGACCGCTTCATGCTCAAGGTGGTCGTCGACTATCCAGCCCCCGAAGAGGAGGACGATTTGCTGCTCCGCCACCACCAGGGCTTCGACTCCATGGACCTGGAGGCCGCCGGCGTGCGGGAGGTGGCCGATGAGACCGTGATGGCCCGCTGCCGCCAGAGCGTTGCCTCGGTGCGCGTGGAGGAGGAGGTCATCACCTACATCTCCGCCATCACGCGGGCCACCCGCGACGACCCGAGCGTCCTTCTCGGGTGCAGCCCCCGCGCGTCGGTCATGCTCCTGCAGACCTCCAAGGTCCTGGCCGCGCTGCGCAGCCGCGAGTACGTCATCCCCGACGACGTCAAGCAGATGGCGCCGGCCACGCTTCGCCATCGGATGGTGCTGCGCCCGGAGGCGGACATCGAGGGGCTGACCCCCGACGATATCATTACCCGGGTGCTCGGCAGCGTGGAGGTGCCGCGCTGAGCGTGAAGCTATGGTGAGGCCATGATCCCCACGGGTCCGCTGATCGGCATGCTCGCGGCCTCCATCCCCCTCTTCGCGCTGGGGGTCGTGGAGCCGATGCTGCCGCTCGCCGGCGCGGGGGTGATCGTGGGCGCGCTGCTTCTGGCCATGGTCGATGGGCATCTGTCCCGCGCCCGCGACGCCGTGGACGTGGAGCGACGGCTCCCGGAGGTCCTCTCCCTGGGTGTGCCCAACCGCGTCTCAATCTGGGTGCACAATCGCTGCGACAGGCCGCTGACGCTGCAGGTCCGAGACGACCCGCCGGCGCAATTCGCGACCCCGGAGCGCTGCCGGCGAGTGCGGCTTCGGCCCTGGCAGCGCCGACGCGTCAGCTATCAGACCACCCCCAACAGCCGCGGCGACTGGACCTTCGGCGACCTGCACATCCGCGTCCTCTCGCGGCTGCACCTGGTGTGGTGGCAGCGCGACATCCCATCATCCGAGAGCGTGCGCGTCTACCCCAACCTGCAGCAGGTCAGTGAGTTCGACGCCCTGGCGCGCCGCGGCCGGCTGCAGGAGATGGGCCTGCGGACGGCAAGGGCGCGTGGGGAGGGCACGGAGTTCGAGAGCCTTCGTGAGTACGTGCCCGACGACAGCTTCCGGCACATCGACTGGAAGGCCACCGCCCGCCGCGGCACACCCATCACCCGCCAGTATCAGGTCGAGCGCAATCAGACGCTGATCATCATGATCGACAGCGGCCGGCTGATGGCGGCGCGCAGCGGGGATATGACCCGGGTGGACCGGGCGGTCAACGCCGCGCTGATGCTGGCGCACGTGGCGCAGCGCATGGGTGACACGGTGGGCCTGCTGGTGTTCTCCGACCGGGTGAAGACCTTCGTGGCCCCCTCGCACGGCGCGGCACAGACGCAGCGGATGCTGGAGGAGCTGTATGCCCTGCAGGCCGAGCTGGTGGAGCCCGACTTCCGCGCCGCCATTAGCTTCCTGCGCGCTCACGCCCGCAAGCGCGCCATGATCTGCGCCTTCACCGACCTGGTGGAGCCGGAGGTGTCAGCTGAGGCCCTCTCATACCTGTCCTCGCTGCGCCCCCAGCACCTGCCACTGGTGGCCACCGTCGCCGACGAGGAGATCACCGCCATGGCGCAGCGAAGCCCCGGGGACGCTTTCGAGGCCTACGAGAAGGCGCTGGCCTCCCGCACGCTCTCCGAGCGCGCCCTCTCGCTGGCCAAGCTGCGTTCGCGAGGTGTGCTAGTGTGCGATGCCAGGCCCGGCGACCTGGCGACGGACGTGGTGAGTCGCTATCTCACGGTCAAGCGCGCGGGGCTGCTCTGAGCCGCATCCTCATCCGGGGAGTCGGCATGGCGCGCCACCAGGCGGTCGCCCGCCAGCAGCCAGGCGCACGCGACGAGCCACACTACCAGGCCCACCATGATCCGCGACTCGTTGGCCGCCAGCATGCCCGTCGTCTGAGGGCTGACGAAGCCCTCGATGACGGCGGCCACCCCGATCATTGCCAGCGCGCCCCCCAGTAGCACCACCGCCGTACGTGCGGCCTCTCCCAGAGCCTCCAGACGCAGCCTGTCGCCCGGGTCGATCAGCGCCCAGCCCATCAGGAAGCCCGCGCCGCCGCACATGAAGATCGCCGACAGCTCGAGAAAGCCGTGTGGGGCGATGATGCCGATGCCGTCCATCAGCCGCCCGTGGTGCGCGAAGACCCCCATGAAGGCGCCCAGCATCAGACCGTTGAAGATCATCAGATACAGCGTACCCAGTCCCGCGGTGATACCCAGCGCGAAGGCGCCCAGCGACACCTTGATGTTGTTGACGAGGATGTGCCCCGAGAGGTTGTCAGCGCCGATGAGGCTCTGGGAGTCCCCGAAGTACTGCCCCGGCGGGACGTCCCGGGAGAGGAAGTCCTGAACGAGCTCGGTCATGCCCTCCATGAAGAGGGCGTCGGCCCATGCGGGGTTGACGACACTCGCCAGGTAGACGACCAGAGCGGGGAGCACGGAGGCCAGGAAGGCCGCGGCGGTGAAGCGCCAGGTGCCGCGAAAGGTGCGCGGGATGTCGCCGAGGAAGAACCTCAGGGGGTGGATGCGGCGGCGCGCTCGCCCGCCGTAGATCAGTCCGGCAGCGCGGCCGACGAGGTCGTTGAGGTAGCTGACGGTGCGCTCGTCGCGACCTCGCGAACGTGCGGAGGCCAGGTCGGCCACGGCCTGGCGGTAGAGACGGGCGAACTCGTCCAACTCCGCAGCGTCGAGGACGCGCAGGCCCCGAAGGTCGGCCTCCGCGATCAGCTCGGCGAGACGTGCCCAGCGCCGCCGCGGCTGCGCGGCCTCGGGGGGGTCGACACCGCGCTGTGTCTGTGCTGTCTGGGGAGCAGGCCTCATGGTTGATGACGAACGCGTGCAGCTTCATGTCCCGGAGCAGATTGAGGTCTCCTACCAGTTGGCTGGCCTCGGCTCCCGGTTCCTGGCCGCGGTGATCGATACCTCCATCGTGGCAGTCGGGACGCTGCTGCTGGCGTTTGGGGCCTTCCTCGTTCGCGCCAGGCTCACCGAAGACCCCGGCGTCTCGCTTGTAACCGGCGTGATCGCCCTGTCCGCGGCCGTGCTGATCTACATCGCGTACTTCATCTTCTTCGAGCTGACAGCGAGCGGCAAGTCTCCCGGCAAGAGCCTCACGGGCCTGCGGGTGATCTCCACCGACGGCGCGCCCATCGGCGCCGATCAGTCGGCGGTCCGGAACATCCTCCGCATCGCCGACCTGCTGCCGCTGGCCTACGCCGCCGGTGTCGTCTCGCTGCTTCTCACCGCGCGCAACCAGCGGCTGGGCGACCTGGCGGCCGGCACCATGGTGGTCAAGGAGCGCCTCGCGCCCATCACGGAGCTGCCCGAGGAGCAGCCCGCAGCGCCGGAACTGCCGCCGGAGGTCAGTGGCGAGGTGCTGCGCACGGTCCGAGCCGGCGCCCGCACGGTCACCCGCGAAGAGGAGCGGACCATCCGCCGCTTTCTGGAGCGCCGCTTCGATTTGGCGCCGGAGGCTCGGAGGCGGCTGGCCTCGCGGCTGGCCGATACCCTCCGCCGCCGGTTCCCCGGCCTGCAGTCCGGGCAACTCAGCAACCCGGAGACACTGCTGGAGGTCATCATCCGGGCCATCGACGAGCGGCGCTGAGCTCACCGCCCGGCGGCAGCCATGCGCTCCGCGTTCACGCCCTGCGCTCTGGACGGCACGACGCGCAGGCGCAGGCCGTCGGTCACCAGCGTGATCTGCCCGGCGAGATCGGTGCGCAGGAGCCGTATGCCCCGCTCGGCGAGAGCCGCCCGCGCCTCCGGTGTGATGTACCGCTCCGCGACGTGACCGGATGACGCCAGCGCCCACGCCGGCGCCACCGCCTCAAGCAGTGCGCCAATTCGCGCCAGGCCGCGGCCATGGTGAGGCAGGATGAGCGCCTGTGCTTGCAGCGTCCGACCCATCGAGCGAGCGTCTCGAAGCAGTCGCACAAGGCCCGGCTGCTGAAGATCACCCGTGAAGAGCACGGTGACCTTGCCGCATCGAAGCATCGCCACCACGGAGTTGTTGTTGGCGTCATCTCCGGTTCCAGACAGGTAGGGCAGCCTGGGCTCGAGGAGCTCGATTCGGGCGCGGTCGCCGAGGCGGAGGACGCCCCCAGCGCGCGCGGTCGTGGCGGCCAGACGGCTGGCCCACGCCGGCGCCGGTGCGTCGGGAAGCTGCGGGGGGGCGATGAGCTTCGCCACGCCAACGTGCCTCATCACCCAGGGCAGCGCGTTGTGGTGGTCGGTGTCCCAGTGACTGATGATCACCGCGTCAATGCGGCTGATCCGGTGTTCAGCAAGGAAGGGCAGAACCACGCCCTCCGCGACCTCCCGTCCCCCACCGGGCACTCCACCTCCACCGCCGCAGTCGATCATCACCACGGCACCGGCGGGGGTCCTGACCACCGCACACTGCCCGGCGCCGACCGGCAGGAGTGTGACTTCAAGGTGGCGTGGGGCCGCTGAGCTGACCAGGTAGGTGGCGACGAGTAGACAGGCGATCACGAAGGCGCCCACGGCGGGGCAGTTGGGGTGCATGCCCAGCAGGGCTTCGTCAAGCTTCCGATGTGCGAGGGTGATCAGGCCGAGCACCACGGCCGCGGCCACGCCCGCGTACCACAGCACGCAGGCCCCCAGGCCCATGTGCATCTCCGGAACGAAGCCCAGCGGGAGCCCTGCGGCCAGGTCGTTGACGTGCATGACCGCCGTCAGCAGGCCCCGCGCCAGCCAGCACAGCACGCCCAGCAGCGGCGACAGCGGCGGGATGAGCGCGATGGGAAGCGCCACGAATCCAAGCACCATGATCGCGACCGAGAGCGGCACGTTCGCGAGGTTCGCCAGGTTCCCGGACAGAGCGAAGCCGGAGACGCTGTGCGCCAGCAGCGGGGTGGTCATCACCCATGCGCCGAGAGTCCCCCACAGCACCGCCCGCAGTCCGGGCAGCGGCCTCAGCGCAGGGCTCCCGTCCACTCTCAGGAGGGGCTCTCGGGGGAGAAAGAGAGCGACTCCCAGGGTGGCGGCGAAGGTGAGCTGGAAGCTGAGGCTCAGCAGCGCCGGGGGATCCAAGATGCAGATGAGGGCCGCAGCAAAGGCGATAGCGGTGAAGATATCGTAGTCCCGGCGCGTGAGTCCGGCGAGCATCACCAGCGCGAACATGGCCACCGCCCGCGCCACCGACGCCTCCATCCCCACGATCAGCACCAGGATAGCCACGCCCATCCCAGCCAGCCCCACCTGCCACCATCGCAGCCCATGGAAGCCGGCGCCGGTGAGGCCCACCAGGGCCACCGCGATCATGGATACCTGCGCGCCGGAGACCACCAGCAGATGCACCGTCCCGGCCCGCCGGAACTGCTCCACGATCGTGTCGGGCAGCCGCGCCGCCTCCAGGCCGTAGACCATGCCGACGAAAAGGCGGGAGTAGAGCCCCGCATCAGTCCCCGGCATGGCTCCTTCGATGGCGTCCACCACTCGGCGCCGCAGGGCAACGCCCGTTCGCGCCAGCCACAGCCGCCAGTCATGGTCCTCTCCCGTCCTCGTGACCTGGCGCGCCGAGATGATGGCCCGCACGCCCTGCGTGGCCAGCCACCCCCGGTAGTCGAACTCCCCCGGCGCCTCGGCCGTCGGGGGCTGCTCCACGGACGCGCCTTCCAGCCGCACGCGGTCGCCCAGCGTGACCGGCGGCTCCAGCGGCAGACGAGCCTCGGCCTTCCCGGACGCCTCGATGGTGGCGCCGGAAGCTGTATCGTACACGCGCTCCACCCGCAGGCGTAGACTGCGCCGCCAGCCGCGCTGCTCGGGCGCGGTGAGCGCGACGCCCTCGATCACGGCCTCGCTGATCCCGTTCAGGTGGGAGATGTCATCCCTCGGGACGGTGCTTCGAACGGCGTAGATGAACCCGCCCAGGCAGAGGAAACAGCCCAGCAGCGGAGCGAGCGAGACATCAGACGCAACACGGGAGCCGACCAGCGACAGCGCCCCAAGCGCCGCGCATCCCACCGCCAGGGGGAGAGGCGAAGCGGCCAGCAGGTGGGCCAGCGCGATCCCGCAGACCAGGGCCACCGAGCACAGCAGCAGCGGCCTATGGCGGATCTCGGTGATCGCCCGCCTGGTTCGTGCCCCGGCCTCGGGGCTCCGCTCGTCGTGGCTGTCGTCGAGGCCTGCCATCATCCCCCGGCCGGAGAGCCCGGCCTATCGCAGCGTTGCACTGACGCGCATCTGTTCGATCATCCCGGGGCCGATGCCGGGGACCTCATCCAGGTCTGAGAAGCTGCGGAAGGGCCCATGCACGTACCGATAGGTGAGAATGCTCTTGGCCAGCTCGGGCCCCACGCCCGGAATCCGCTGCAGCTCCTCCAGACCGGCGTGGTTGAGGCGGACCCGGCCCTGACGGGGCTCCGTTGCGATGGCGGGCGCAGCGCTTCGGTCGCCGGCAGAGGGACCGGCGGAGACAGCCGGTGAGGCGCTGACCGTGGCGGTCTGTGGCTGCTGGGGCGGTGCAGTGGCCCGGTGGGCTCAGGCGCGGCGGCGGTCTCGGGGACCGCAGCCTGCTTGGCATCGACGCGAACCTGCTCGCCGTCCTCGCAGAAGGCGGCCAGGTTCACGGAGGCCGGATCGGCCCGCTGGGTGAGACCTCCGGCGGCCTGCAGCGCGTCCTGCACGCGCACTCCCGCGGGAAGGTCGTAGACCCCCGGACGGTGCACCTCGCCGACCACATGCACCTTGATGGTCGGCGCGGGCTGTGCGCCGGCCTGGTAGACGACAGCCTGCTCACCGCCCGTGCCATCCCCGGGGCGGGCGCCACGAGAGTACCAGAACGCCGCCAGTAGCGCCGCGGCGGCGAGGACGAGCACCACCTTCTGCGCCGGTGTCAGGCTGTGGAGCACACCATTCGCCCCCGGGATCAGATCTGCTAAGTGACCACCAGATTGATGAGCTTGTCCGGCACCTTGATGGTCCTGGCGATCTCCTTGCCCGCCACGTACTTCGCGACCTTCTCGCGCTCAAGGGCCATCTCCACCACGTCATCCATGTCCGTGCCCACGGGCACGTCGATATTGTCACGAACCTTGCCGTTGATCTGCACCACTATGGTGATGGTCTCCTCCTCGGCAAGGTCCTCGTCCGCCTCCGGCCACTGCTGCTCGAACAGTGACGGCTCCAGGCCCATACGCGCCCACAACTCGTCGCAGATGTGCGGCGTGATGGGCGAGAGCAACACGACCAGGGTCCACAGCCCCTCGCTGAAGACCGCGCGATCCGCGGGGCCCCCCGCATCCATGGCCTGGACGAAGGAGCCGAGGTCATTGGAGAGCTCCATGATCGCCGCGATGGCGGTGTTGAAGCGCATCCCCTCGAAGTCGTCGGTGACCTTCAGGATCGTCTGGTGAGTCTTGCGACGTACCTGGCGCTGCTCATCGGAGCCGTCGGAGGGAAGGCTGGCTCGGAAGTCCCGGTTCCAGGCCTCCATGTTCTCGGTGGCGAGGCGCCACATGCGCCACAGGAAGCGGTGGGCGCCGATGACACTCTCGTCGCTCCACTCGGTGTCCTGGTCGGGCGGGCCCACGAAGAGGCTGAAGAGCCGCCCGGTGTCGGCCCCATACTCGCTGTTGATCTCGTCGGGCGTCACCACGTTCCCCCGGGACTTGCTCATCTTGGCGCCGTCCTTGTAGACCATCCCCTGAGTGAAGAGTCTCGCGAACGGCTCGCGGAAGCTCAGCCAGCCGAGATCGTGCAGCACCTTGGTGATGAAGCGCGAGTACATCAGGTGGCCCGTGGCGTGCTCGATGCCGCCGACATACTGATCGACCGGCAGCCAGTACTCCACGTCATCGCGATTGAACGGCGCCTCGTCCTCGTGGGGGCTGGCGTAGCGCAGGTAGTACCAGGCGGAGTAGACGAAGGTGTCCATGGTATCCGCCTCGCGATGTGCGGGCCCCCCGCACCGGGGGCACTGCACCCGCATGAACTCATCGTGCCGGGACAGCGGGGAGTCTCCGGTGACGGTGAACTCGACATCCTCCGGCAGCTCGACGGGCAGGTCCTCCTCCGGCACCGGGACGACGCCGCACTCGTCGCAGTAGATGATGGGGATCGGCGCGCCCCAGTAGCGCTGGCGGGAGATGCACCAGTCGCGCAGGCGGTAGCTGACGTCGCGTCGGCCGATGCCCTCCGCCTCCATGTGGTCGGCGATCTGCTCCATGGCCTCACGGTTGGACTGGCCGGAGAACTGCTCGGAGTTGATCTGCTCACCGTCGCCGACGTAGGCCTCGGTCATGGTCTCGCCGTCAAGCTCAGTGCCCTCCGGCTGGATCACGGGCACCACCGGCAGATCGTACCTGCGCGCGAACTCGAAGTCGCGCTGATCGTGGGCCGGAACTGCCATGATGGCGCCGGTCCCGTAGTCCATCATGACATAGTTTGCCACCCAGATCGGGACGCGCTCGCCGGTGAGCGGATGTATGGCGTGGGCGCCGGTGAAGACGCCCTCCACCTCGGTCTCCTCGGCGGTGCGCTCCATGACGCTCTCAGCCATGGCCTTCTGGCAGAACTGCTGCACCGGCTCCTCGAACTGCGTGCCCTCGGTGAGCTGATGCGTGAGCGGGTGCTCGGGAGCCAGGACCATGAAGGTCACGCCGTAGATGGTGTCAATGCGAGTGGTGAAGACCTCCATGTCCTCGTCGTGGCCCTCGATCTCAAGGGTGAACGAGAAGCCTTCGGAGCGGCCGATCCAGTGCTCCTGCATCCTGACGACGCGTTCGGGCCAGTGGTCGAGCAGATCCAGGTCCTGCAGGAGCGCCTCGGCGTAGTCGGTGATCTTGAAGAACCACTGCTCACGGGTAGTGCGCTCCACGAGGGTGTCGCAGCGCTCGCAGCGGCCGCCGACCACCTGCTCGTTGGCCAGCACCGTGGCGCACTCGGGGCACCAGTTCACCAGGCCCGGACCGCGGTAGGCCAACCCGCTCTTGTAGAGCTGCAGGAAGAGCCACTGCGTCCAGCCGTAGTACTGGGGGTCGGCGGTGTCGATCTCCCGCGACCAGTCGTAGCTGATCCCCAGGCGGTCGAACTGCCGCTTCATGTTGGCCACGCACTGCTCGGTCCACCGCATCGGGTGGACGCCGAACTTGATGGCCGCGTTCTCGGTCGGCAGCCCCAGCGAGTCCCAGCCCATTGGGTGCAGGACATTGAAGCCCTGCATGGTCTTGTAGCGCGCGAAGGCGTCGCCGATGATGTAGTTGCGCACGTGCCCCATGTGCAGCTCGCCGGAGGGGTAGGGGTACATGTCTAGGTAGTAGAACTTGGGCCTGTCCTCGCGGCGCTCCACATAGAAGAGGTTCCGCTCGCGCCAGTAGTCCTGCCACTTGCGCTCGATCGAGCCGAAGTCGTAGCTGTCGGGCACGCTCTCTCCTCCCAGCTTGGCCGACACCGGTCTCATGGGACCAACGCCCGGGTCAGGTACCCCAGGCCGGCAAAGAGCACGATCAGGAATGCCAATGCGATGACCAGATCCCGCTTCTCTCGCGCCGTCAGCGAGAAGCTTCCCCGATTCGCTATCAAGAAGCCCAGCGCCATCAGAGGCAGCACCGGAAGGGGTGGCGCGCCGGGAATCACCACGATCGCCGCCAGCCCCAGGGCGACCGCCGCGAAGATCCACCAGAAGCTGGCCCGCAGATTCAGGCCGAAGCGGACAACGCAGGCGAAGAACAGCGCCGCGAAGACCAGGTCGCCGGGACCCATGGTGGCGATGTGTGCGAGGCCCTTGACGCCCTCCGGACCGGCCGCCGAGCCCACCTGGGGCAGCTTCACTGACAGCCGGGTCACCACCTCCGGGGCCCTCTCGAGCATCGCCCGGGTGGGGCCCATCAGCACCGTGAAGACGTCCGCCAGTGCCAGCACCAGCGCGATGGGCAGCATGAGATTGCGCTCGCGCAGAATCCGCGACAGCAGGCGCCCGCCGAGCACGCAGCCGAACAGGAAGATGACGTCCGCGCCCGGCACCGTCAACAGCCGTACCGCGTCCCCCTCTGCTGCTACGTCGGCGAGCACGAACCATGCGCCGAAGCACATCAGCATCCCGAGGGCCTCGACGGTCGGGGAGAGCTGCAGCCGCCCTGCGAGCGCGGCCGTCGCCAGGACGGCGGCCGCGAACAGCACTGTCAGCGTGATACCGCCCACAAGCGGCGGAATGCCGCGAATCAGAGGCGCGGCGACAAGCAGCAACCACGTCAGCAGCAGGATGCCAAAGAGGAGCCGAGCTCGCACTTCCGCCCCGCCGGCCCCGTTCGCCTCATCCTCAGAGGCCCGATCCCGGTCCCTCAACTGACGGACTCCGACCCCTGAGCTACGACCGCCCGCGTGTGCCCGGGCTCATCCTCGATGAACTCGCCGCCCTCGATCTCCGAGGCTACCAGCCCGCGATCGCGATCGAAATGGATGGTGAACCGGATCAGGTTCTGGCAGTCCTCCCCCACGATCTCCTTGCGGAGGACATACCCCTGCGGGTCGTCGCCCTCCTCGGCGTCCTCCGGGTAGACGGACTGTAGCTCATGGTCTCTATCGATCCGCACGCGGATGATCTCGCCGCACTGCTGGCACCTGACGGTCAGGGTGAACGACCTGCCCGAATAGAGCATCGGCTGCTTGTCTTCAGCGCTGGAGAACAGGCGCTCCAGCGCTTGGGCCAGTTGTGCTAACACGCTGACCGATGCTCCTCTCAGGCGGGTGACGTTCGTGCCTGCGGACAGTCCGTCCGCAGGGCCTTGACGGCGGCCAAAATCGTGACAGTACTACGTCATTATAGCACCCCACCCCGCCGCGTCAAGGGAATGCGACGGGCAGTGAAGCGACCCGCCGTTCCGCGGAACAGACCGGACGTCCGTCCGCGTTTCCCCCCGATCAGCGCCCACAGACAATCGACCGCCGGGCCATGCTCCGGGACACATTGGGCTGTCCTGTGAGGCACCGGCGCCACGGCAGGTCACGAACCGTCCGGGGTGGCCTGCTGGCAGCAGTGCGACCGCGCCCGCATGCACGCGCTGCCGAGCACTGCGCCACTGCCGGGCGGCGCTGCCACACAGGCCCTTCACGCATCGCCGTGGAAGTCGTGGCTGATGCGCTTCTGCAC
>JBNGDZ010000097.1:3743-12004 GCA_049975765.1 Armatimonadota bacterium | reverse complement strand
CCATCGAGCAGGCCCAGAAGGCCCTGCGGGCGCTGCAGGGCGGCGGGCGGCGCAGCGCTCCGTCCTCGCAGAGTGAGAGTGAAGAGCTCGCGCAGGAGCCGGCCACGCCCGGAGCCGCGGAGCCGCCGGCGGGTCCGCGCCGCCCATTCCATCCCCGCACGACGATGCCCGGCCTGCTGGGCCAGTCCGGCCTGCTGCGGACGCCGGCCGCGGACACCCCTGCCGGGGGCTCTGCGGCCCTCTCTGCATCCACGTTCTCCGATGGCGACCGGGTCCTGAGCGCCACGCTCTCGCCCGATGACGCCACGGAGATCACGGCCGGCCTCACCAGCGGGGGCCAGCCCGACGCGGTGCTGCTCAGCGCCAAGCGGGAGATCTACCGCAGCGATGACGCCCGGACGCGGGCCGCGGTCGGCGTCCTGGACGCCACCGACGAGATCGACACCACCGCCTACGGCGTGGTCAGCCAGGACGTCGGCAGCCGCCGCCTGGCCACCACGGTCAGCGCGGGAATCGGCGGCGGCGACCTGCTCGACGGCCTGTTTCTCGGCGGGGCCGTGCCCGTCGATGACCGCACCACCGCGCTGGCCGAGTGGCTGGACATCGGGGATGACGATGACCTGAGCATCGGCCTGAGCTGGCGCGCCTCCGACAGGTTCAACCTGAAGGCCGGGGTCGTAGACGGGGACTTAGCCGGCAATGTGTCGCTGGATACCCGCTTCTGAGGAGGCGCCGGGGATGACTCAGAGGAGCCGTCGCGCGCTCGCAATGCTGCTGGGGCTGATCGTGGCCGCTCTGCCGGTGGCCGCGGAGAGCCCGGCTGCCCTCGACCGGCTTATCTCGGCGGGCGTCGCAGACAACCCTCACCTGGCGGCCCTGCGCCGGCGGATCGAGGCCACCGAGGCGACGGTGCGCCAGGCAGGGTCGCTGCCCGATCCGCAGGCGCAAGTGGCGCTGACGAACCTGCCGGCCGGGGATCTCTCACTGGAGCGCACGCCCATGAGCGGCATCCAGCTCGGGCTGCACCAGATGCTGCCCTACCCCGGTAGGCTCGACCTGAGGGAGCTGGCTGCGCGCCAGGACGTTGTCATCACGCGCGCGCTCTACGAGGAGAGCGAGAACGCCCTCATCCGCCAGATCAGGCACTCGTGGAACGAGCTCTACTATCTGCATCAGGCGGTCGAGGTGACGCGCCTGAACAAGCAGATAGCGGAGGCGCTGGTGGAGGTCGCCGAGGCGCTCTACAGCGTCGGGCGCCGCCCCCAGCAGGACCTGGTGCAGGCCAACGTCCAGGTCGCCCGCCTGGTGGAGCGTCTCATCGTCCTCGAGGAGCGGCTCGGCCGCGCGGAGGCGGGCCTCAACGCGCTGCTGGACCGACCCCCGGATGCGCCGGTCCCTGAGGCCATGCTGAGCCTTGAGCCGCTGGAGCTGTCGGCGCAGGCGTTACTGGATGTGGCGCGCCAGGACCGGCCAATGGTGCGGGAGGGCCGGGCGCGTGTGGAGCGCGCCGAGACCATGGTGGCGCTTGCGCAGATGAACATGAAGCCGGACTTCAATGTGGGCCTCAGCTACCGCGTGCGGGCCCGCTCGGCGATGGATTCGACCGGGGGGCAGGACTTCTGGAGCCTCTCGGTGGGCGCGAACCTACCCTGGCTCAACCGCGACCTCCACGAGGCAGAGGAGGACGAGCAGCGGGCCAGACTCGCCCAGGCTCGGGAGCGGCTCCGCGACACCCTCAGCCGTGTCCGGGAGGCGCTGGACAACGCCCTGGAGGCCATGGAGCGCTCCCGGCGCGAGGCGCAGCTCTACGAGGAGGGCCTGATCCCGGAGGCGGAGCTGGCCTTCGAGGCCGCGCGCTCGGCGTACGAGAGCGGCGCCGTGGACCTGCTGACGCTGCTGGACGCCTTCCGGACGCTCAACAGCTACCAGGAGGCCTATTACAGGGCCATCGCCGACCATGAGAACGCCGTCGCTGACCTGGAGTTCGTCATCGGCCAGCGGCTTCGGTAGGAGGACAGGAGATGACACGCGCGCGCTGGTTCAGGGTCGGACTCGTCCTCGTCGGCGTCACTGCAGTGCTGGCCGTGGGCTTCGGCCTGGGCAGGTACTCGGCGGGCGGCGGCGAGGGAGCCGCCGCAGACCAACAGCTCTGGCACTGCCCCATGCATTCCGACTACGTCTCTGAGGAGCCCGGCGCCTGCCCCATCTGTGGAATGGACCTGGTGCCCATCGAGGACGAGCAAGCCGGTGCGGCGACGGTCCAGGACGCGGCATCGCCCCACCAGATGTGGACCTGCCCCATGCATCCCGACTACGTCTCGGAGCAGCCGGGATCCTGCCCCATCTGCGGCATGGATCTGGTTCCCGTGGAGCGCGACCAGGGCGGCGGCGGCGATGATCAGGCCAGCGTGGTGGAGGGCCTGAGCAGCGTGCATCTCACGGAGGCCAAGCGGCAGCTCACCGGCGTCACGACCGTGGCGACCCAGATCCGAGAGCTCAGCTCCGACGTCCGCACGGTGGGCATCGTGAGGCCCGACGAGACCACGATGCGGACCGTCAACGCCAAGGTCGGGGGCTGGGTCGAGAGGCTGTACATCGACTTCGCGGGCGCGGAGATCGAGGCCGGCCAGCCCATGCTGACCATCTACAGCCCCCAGCTCTACCAGACCCAGAGGGAGTATGTGGCTGCGCTGAAGGCGCGCCGCCGGCTGTCGGCGAGTGAGTTCGCCGAGGTGTCCCGAGTCGGGGAGCAGATGGTGGCCGCCGCCGAGCAGCGTCTGCGGCTCTGGGACATCCCTCAGGCCGACATCGAGCGCCTCCGCCACGGCGGGTCCCCACAGCGGGCCATGACGCTGTACGCTCCGGTGACGGGAGTCGTCACACAGCGCCTCGTGGAGGCCGGGGCGGAAATCAAGCCCGGCACGCCGCTCCTGCACGTCGTGGACCTGAGCAGCGTGTGGGTGGAGGCGGACGTGTTCGAGCAGGATCTGGACCGGGTGGAGGAGGGGCAGATCGCGACCGTTACCTTCGAGGCCTTCCCCGGCGAGCGGTGGCAGGGGGGCGTGCAGTATGTCTACCCCTGGCTGGAGGGGGAGACGCGCTCGATGAAGGCCCGCATCCCGTTGCGGAACCCTGGCCGGAAGCTCAAGCCAGAGATGTACGGCCAGGTGCAGATCAAGGGCTCCCCGGAGCAGGTGCTGGCGGTCCCGGAGGAGGCCGTTATCGACACCGGCGAGCGACAGGTCGTCTACGTCGCAACTCAGGAGGGGGTCTACGAGCCGCGAGAGGTTAGGGTCGGACGGACCTCGGACGGATGGATCGAGATCCTCGACGGCCTTGAGGAGGGCCGGCAGGTCGTGGAGCGCGGGCTGTTCATGATCGACTCCGAGAGCCGGCTGAGAGCCGCCGTATCGTCATCGAGTGGGCACGATCAGTGAGGGACGGGATGCGGGCATGATTGAGCGAGTGATCGAGTGGTGCGCCGAGAGCCGGTTTCTCGTGATCGTCCTCGTGGCCTTCGCGGCGGGAGCGGGGCTGTGGGCGACACGGAAGGTGCCGCTGGACGCCATCCCGGACCTGTCGGATCCGCAGGTCATCATCTTCACGCAGTGGCCCGGCCGCAGCCCGAATCTCGTAGAGGACCAGGTGACCTACCCCATCGTCTCGCGCATGCTCGCCGCCCCGCGCTCCACCGCCGTGCGCGGCTACTCCTTCCTGGGGCTGTCCTTCGTCTACGTGCTCTTCGAGGAGAGGACCGACATCTACTGGGCGCGCAGCCGGATACTGGAGTACCTCAGCGGCCTCACCGGGGAGCTGCCCGACGGCGTCTCCCCTCAGCTCGGCCCCGACGCCACGGGTGTCGGCTGGGGCTTCCAGTATGCGCTGGTTGACCGCACCGGCGCAAATGACCTGCAGGAGATGACGGCCTTCCAGGACTGGTACCTCCGCTACTGGCTGTCATCTGTGGATGGCGTGGCTGAGGTCGCCACGGTCGGCGGCTACAAGAAGCAGTATCAGGTTACGCTGGAGCCCGAGAGGCTCCTGGCGTACGACCTCCCGGTGGACAGGGTCATCGCCGCCATCCGCGACAGCAACAGCGAGGTGGGCGGCCGCACGCTGGAGATGGCGGGCCGGGAGTACTTCATTCGCGGGCGGGCCTACATCGACGACCCCGAGGAGCTGGAGACCGTCACCGTCGGATTCGACTCCGACGGGACGGCGGTGCACCTGCGCGACGTGGCCCGCGTGCAGATCGGCCCTGACATGCGGCGGGGGATCGCGGACCTCAACGGCAACGGCGAGGTCGTCGGCGGCATCGTCGTGGTGCGCTTCGGCGAGAACGTGCTCAACGTCATCGACCGCGTCAAACGGAGGATCGAGGAGGTGAAGCCGGGGCTGCCGGAGGGCGTGGAGCTGGTCACCACCTACGACCGCTCTGACCTCATCCAGCGCTCCATAGCCACCCTGCGGCGGACGCTGATCGAGGAGAGCATCATCGTCTCACTGATCATCTTCGTCTTCCTGCTGCACTTCCGCAGCGCGCTGGTGGCGGTGCTGATCCTGCCCGTGGCCGTCGTCATCAGCTTCATCCCCATGAAGATGATGGGCCTGACCTCCAACATCATGTCGCTGGGCGGGATCGCTATCGCCATCGGCGCCATGGTGGACGCCGCGTGCGTGCTGATCGAGAACGCCCACAAGCGCCTCGAGGGCCTCCCGGCGGGCGCCGACCGAGGGCCGGCGATCATCGCCGCCGCCAGGGAGGTGGGCAAACCGATCTTCTTCTCTCTGATGGTCATCACCATCTCGTTTCTGCCGGTCTTCACGCTCGAGGCGCAGGAGGGCCGGCTTTTCAAGCCACTGGCCTACACGAAGACCTTCTCGATGTTCTTCGCGGCCCTGCTGTCGGTGACGCTGGCGCCGGCGCTGATGATGATCCTCCTGCGCAGCGGCAGGATCAGGCCGGAGGAGGAGCATCCCATCAGCCGCCGACTGCAGGCGGCGTATGAGCCGTGGGTCTCGGCTCTGATGCGGCGGCGGGCGCTGTCAATCGGCATCGCGGTGGCGGTGGTGTTGTCGGCCGTGCCAGTCTACCTGAGACTCGGCTCGGAGTTCATGCCGCCGCTGAACGAGGGCGACATGCTCTACATGCCCACGATCCTCCCCGGTATCTCAATCACCGAAGCCGGCCGTGTGCTGCAGGTGCAGGATGAGCTGATCGCCAGCTTCCCGGAGGTCGAGACGGTCTTCGGCAAGGTGGGCCGAGGTGAGACCTCTACGGATCCGGCGCCGCTGTCGATGGTCGAGACCACGATCCTGCTCAAGGACCGCCATCACTGGCGCACGGTGCCGGTGGACCGGTGGTACTCGGGCTGGATGCCGGAGTGGCTGAAGCCGCCCCTCCGTCTCATCTGGCCGGAACAGCGGCGCATGACCTGGGACGAGCTGGTGGACGAGCTCGACGGCGCCATGCAGATGCCGGGGTGGACCAACTCCTGGACGATGCCCATCAAGACGCGCATCGACATGCTGACCACCGGCATAAAGACGCCCGTGGGCATCAAGGTATACGGCCCCGACCTGGCCGTGATCCAGGACGTGGGGCGGGAGATCGAGGCCGTGCTACGGGACCTGCCCCAGACGCGCAGCGTCTACGCCGAGCGCGTCACGGGAGGGTTCTTCATCGACATCACACCCCGCCGCCGAGCCGCAGCCCGCTACGGCCTCAACGCCGGCGCGGTCAACCGCGTCGTGGCCAGCGCAATCGGCGGCATGAACATCGACAGCACCATCGAGGGGCCCGAGCGCTACAGCATCAACGTGCGCTACGGCCGGGAGCTGCGGGACACCGTCGGGGAGATGCGGTCCGTGCTCGTGCCCACTCCCACGGGCGCCCAGGTACCGCTGGGGCAGCTTGCGGACATCGAGGTGAAGACCGGTCCGCCGGTGATCAAGAACGAGGACGGCAGCCGAACCGGCTGGATCTACGTGGACACCACCGCCGGCGACATTGGCGGCTACGTGGCGCGAGCCAAGAAGGCCGTCCGCGAGGCCGTGGATGTGCCGTCCGGGTACTACCTCAAGTGGGCCGGCCAGTACGAGTTCATGCAGCGGGTCCGCAGCCGGCTGATGCTGGTGGTGCCCGTCACGCTGGTGCTGGTTACGCTGCTGCTGTACCTCAACTTCCAGCGCGCCGCCCCGACCTTCATCGTGCTCCTGTCGGTGCCCTTCGCCGTGGTCGGCAGCTTCTGGGCGGTCTACCTGCTGGGATACAACATGTCCATCGCGGTCTGGGTGGGCATCATCGCCCTGGCGGGCGTGGCGGCGGAGACGGGCGTAGTGATGATCGTCTACCTGGACGAGGCCTTTGAGCGCTACCGGGCCGAGGGCCGCATGCGGACCATGGAGGACCTCTTCGACGCCATCACCGAGGGCGCAGTGCAGCGCGTGCGGCCGAAGCTGATGACGGTGCTCACTACGCTGCTGGGGCTTCTGCCGCTGATGTTCGGGCACGGCACGGGCGCGGATGTCGCCAAGCGCATCGCGGCGCCCATGGTGGGCGGCCTCTTCACATCGACGATTCTAACGCTGGAGATCATCCCCGCGATCTACAGCCTCTGGCGCCAGCATCACCTGCCGCCCGCGCAACACCCGCCCGCAGCCGGCGACGCGCCCGCCGGCAAGCCGGTCGAGGGGGCGATGACCGACACTCATTATCGCACCGAAGAGCCGACACGCTGACCTGAAAGGAGGACGCGACAATGATCAGAAGGATCGCGACTGTAGGGGTAATGCTGGCACTCGTGGGCGGGACCGCTCGGGCGGAGGCCAACACCGAGTGGACCGTCATCGGTGACGGCTATGTCCCCCGAGATGCGCTCCCCCGGGTGGCGACAACCGCTCCCCCGCGGGACCTGCGCACCAATGGCCGGTGGATTGCCGTGGAGGACGGCTACATCACACACCCCAGGATGCGCCGGACCGTACGTGGGGAGGGGCAGGCGGCGGCAACGTGCCACTGCCACGCCGCCGGCCAGGCCATCGCCCAGAGGCGTTGGGTTGTGATGGGCGATGGCTACGTCCCGGTCGGCATGACCAACGCGCTCACGTCCCCATGCCGTTCGCCGCGCCTCGCACTGACGCCGGCCGACACCCTGCGCACCAACACAGAGACGAGAGGAGCGACATGCCATGACGCGCTGGATAGTCCCGAGCATCGCGGCCCTGGCCCTGTTGGGGGTGGGTGCATGGCTCAGCGGCTGCCCGCCCCAGCAGGTCGATACTCAGGCGTCGACTGCGCCGCCGAGTCGGATATCGAGGGCCGTCCCTGCGGCCGATGAGGTACCCGCCGGCGCGGAGACCCACGAGGTGGACAGCATGTACAGCTACACCTGTCCCATGCATCCAGAAGTGGCGCAGGACCGGCCAGGCAACTGCCCGGAGTGCGGCATGTTCCTGACCGCCGACACCGACGACGACGTCGAGTACTACTGTCCCATGCACCCGGACGTCGTCCAGGAAGATCCCGGCAGGTGTCCGGACTGCGGCATGTTCCTGGAGGCGCGCACGATCAGCAAGGCCGGCTGAAGGCCGGCTCGGGCCCGGCCGAACACTGCCGGCGGCCGGGCCCGTCCCACGTTAGGGTGAGAGCATGCGACATCTGATGCTGACGACGGTGGCCCTCGTCATTGCCATGGGCGCCTGGGCGGAGTCATTGACAGGGCCGCGGAGTATCGTCTCCGAGCTGGCCGCGCAGGTGGAGAATGACTTGGGCACGAGGTCCGTGGCACGGCGTGCGGACGGTGCCGACGCCTCCGACCCGCTGACAAGAGCGCGCTCGAAACTGCCGGCCTGGACGCGCGTACCCTCACGTGACGGCCTGATGGAGCCGGGGGCGGCTGCGGGTATCCTGGCGGGCGCGACCCTGGAAGGGGATGGGCTGATGCATGAGTACTTCCCGGACCTCGATCAGACGCTGGCGTTTCCAGTCGGCGCCGAGACCGCACCCGCCATCCGGCGCATGGCACGGGGCGAGGTGTCGGCGGCTCCCAACCGCTGTGCCGGGACCATGCGTGAGGCGCTCGGCTGGGGTCTGGGCGATGCGCACCAGTGGACGTCGCTGCCATCGCGCGGATACTGGGCACGTCCTCCCGGCGCCACCGCCCACCCCGGCGACATCGTAGTGTGGCCCTTCACGTACGGCCGGCGCAACAGCCAGCATATCGGCATTGCAGTGGGGACTGAGGCGGGAACCATGCTGC
>JBNGDZ010000097.1:0-3733 GCA_049975765.1 Armatimonadota bacterium | reverse complement strand
ATCCGGATTCGGCGATGTATGATCAGCAAACTAACGAAACATGGGATTATTATTTTCCCACGGATTATCTTCCCTACAGTATAGACTACGTCGAGCCTGTAGAAGGGACTGAAGCGGGAACCATGCTGCTGTCGAACCTCGGCGGCGACCTGGCACTGACGCCTCTGCTGCCCGGCTATCGGGCGTTCTGGAAGTCGCCTATTCGCGGCGGGTCGCGCCGGGGGTGAACTGCTACCCCCAACGCCGAGCGTAGCTCCACCGGCCGGTGCTTCTACGCGGCCTGCTGCTCCGGCTGGCCGAGGCTCAGCGCACCAACCGGGCACGCCACGACACAGGCGCCGCACTTGAGGCAATCCCCGTCGGTGACGAGCCCCTGTTCCGCATACTGCTGCGGCGCGATGTCCATCGGGCAGGCCTTCGCGCACAGCCCGCAGCCGACGCATTCATCGCTGATGCGAAGTGGCGCCCTCCCGGCACCGGCCCAGCGCGAGAGCGTGCCTATGGGGCAGAATGCACACCAGGTCCGGGGCTGGAAGATGAGCCCCAGGGCGATCCCGACCACGGTCGTGGCCGTCAGGAAGGTCACGAAGAAGCCGCCCAGCGCCAGCCAATCGCCCCATAGCTGCGTGATTCGGAAGCTGAATGCGGTGAACAGCACGGCCATGACCGCGACGCGAAAGCCTGTGCTGCGCAGCACCCTGGGGACCAGCCGATCGCCGGCGAGCAGGCCGACCACGCTCTCAAAGAAGCTCCCCCTCGCACACCACCAGTCACACCACTTGCGCCCGACGAAGAACGCCGGCAGCAGCCCGCCGAGCATACATAGCGGGACGAAGTAGCCCAGCCATGGCACCATCCAGCCCGCCGTGACCAGCGCCACGAACAGACCGCCCATCACCCACCGCAGTGTGCTCTTTGCGCTCTGGGACTGATGTATGTCACACGCACCCGTCTGACAGCTCGACATGTCGTCTCTCTCCTCCATTCCACTCACACGTCAGGCTTCATCGCCGGTTCCCTTGGCGACCGGCAGCCCCAGGGCCCGCCAGTCCGGCACGCTATCCTCGAGCCGAATCACGTCCAGCCCGTGGTCTCGAAGCACGCGAACCGCTTCCGCGGCGGTGGCGCAGTATGGGCCGCGACAGTACGCCACGATCGGCGTATCGGCGGGCAGCTCCGCCAGCCGGTCCTCGAGTTCCGCGTGGGGCAGCGACAGCGCCCCCGGGATGTGCCCCGCGCGGTACTCCTCCACGGGCCGAAGATCAATAACCACCACCTCGCCGCTGGCCAGCCGCTGCGACAGCTCCCCGGCAGTCATCGCCTCAACGCCCTCCGTGGCCTCGGTCAGCGCCTCCGCGATGCGCTCCAGCTCCAGCAGCCGGCTCTCCGCCAGCTCGCGCAGCGCCAGCAGGAAGCTCTCCACTCTCTCGTCCGCGATCCGATAGGTTACGTAGAGACCGTCCTTTTCGCTCTCAACCAGGCGCGCCTGTTTGAGAATCTGCAGGTGCTGAGATGCGTTGGCGACGCTCAAACCGGCCTCCTCCGCCAACACCTGCACAGTTCGCTGACCATGGCCGAGCAAGTGGAGAAGCTGCAGGCGGGTCGGCGTGGATATTGCCTTCCCTATCCGCGCAAGCTGCTCATACACCGCGCTGTCCGCGCCGAACTCAGAGGGCCTCACATCGCCACTCCCGAGACTAATCAATTACTCTATCGAATCCTATAATAGTCCGCCGCGCACAATTTGTCAAGGCTTTGTGCAGGGATCCGGGCGCCCCTCAAAGTCACCGGCCGCTCGCGGACGTCACGCAAGGCAGTGCCGGCCCCGGCGAGGTGCTGTATGGATCACTTCTGCGCGGGCTCACATTGGCTCCGGTGCGGTCGATCCGGAGCCCCCAGGGAGACCGGCCGACGTCACAACTGCGCAGAGGAAGACCGCGCACGCACCCGGCTCAGCGCTGCTCCAGGTCGGTCAGAAGTGGCACGCGCCGCCTCCGCGCCTCGCGAAGTACTCCTGATGGTACTGCTCGGCGGGCCAGAACCTGGGAGCGGGCAGGATCTGCGTGGCGATCGGGCGCCGATACTCACCGGACGAATCCAGCTCGCTTCTCATCTTCTCAGCCGCTCGCTTCTGGCTCTCACTGTGATAGAAGATCACAGAGCGGTACTGATCGCCGACGTCCGGTCCCTGTCGGTTCACCTGCGTTGGATCGTGCATCGTGAAGAAGACCGTGAGCAGCTTCTCGTATGTGACCGTATCCGGCTCGTACTGCACCTGCACGACCTCGGCGTGGCCGGTCGTGTGACTGCAGACCTGCTGGTAAGTGGGGCTCTCCGTGTGCCCGCCTGCATAGCCGACTTCCGTATCGGTAACTCCAGAGAGAGTGCCGAACCTCTCCTCCACGCCCCAGAAGCAGCCCGCGCCAAATGTCGCCGTCTCAGTTACCGTTGTCTCGTCTTCTGCGTGCTGATCGGCCCGCCCGGTCGCCGTTTCGCCCTGGTGCGCCTCGCCGCGGGCCGTGGTGCATCCGACAAACGCCAAGGGGATCGCCATCGCGACTGCGGCAATGCCCCCGACACTGCTCAGCATCCTCCAAGTCACAACGCCACCTCCTGTAGTCGACCGTGCGACGCGGCTCACCGAGGATGTCTGTGTCCCGCCCACAGCGGGTTCGACAACATGCCGGGCTGGCATTCAGGTGCAGGCCGACGTAGCCCGCAGGGCGAGCGCATCGGCGGGAAGTTGTGTGTGGAACCCTGGCGGCGCCGTTGCCGGTCAGCCAGATCAACCCAGCTTACTGACGCGCAGACCAGCCAGCACGTTCGGCTGAAGGGGCGCGCCGATTCACGCTCGGGGTGCCCGGGCAGCGGTGCTGTTGAGAGGGCAGCAGGATAGAATCAGCGGCTGCCGAAGGAGGACGTAGGCCGTGTCACGCGTGCAGTGTGGCGACGGAGGTGGGGCGTATCAGTGTCATAGCGATAGCACCAATGGCGGGACATGCCTGATGCCCCCACCGATGACGTCAAGTGCTCGCCAATACACAGACCAATGGGTGAGGAGAGAGTGGTGATGAGGAAGCGTGCCGTGGCGTTCGTCGTGCTGTCCATTGCGGTCGTGCTGATGTGGGGGTGCGCGCGGGAGTCCGCGCAACAGACGCCGGCAGGTCGGCAGGCACCGCGTGAGGCGGCGGAGGTGAGGTCAGATGAGCAGCACCAAGAAGAGGAAACGGGCCACGCCCACGAAGGCGGTGAGTCGGCAGGGGAGCACCTGGAGCTGTCCGGCGAGGTGGTTGACGGGGTGCGCGTGGTGCAGGTCGCGGCGCAGCGCTACGAGTTCATCCCGAACTCAATCGTCGTGAAGCAGGGACAGCCGGTTCGTCTGGAGATTACCTCCCAGGACGTGACACACGGCTTCGAGGTCGAGGACCTGGGTATCAACCAGACGCTGCCGCCGCACGAGACGCAGACCGTGGAGTTCACGCCCGAGGAGGCTGGAGAGCACCACTTCCACTGCAGCGTCTACTGCGGCCCGGGTCACGACGAGATGCACGGGACTCTCGTTGTAAGAGAGTGATTGCCGGAGCTTATGTCGCCCGACTTCGAGCAGCCGCACGAGATCCGAAGCGTGGTAATGCTCCGGGCGGCGAAGGGTGCAGTTGCTCCCGCCATCGTTCATAGACCGTCGATGGATGCGAACTCGAACGCCTCTCGCAGTGCGCATTGAAGGGAGGGG